>NZ_MUFN01000036.1:0-30659 GCF_001996205.1 Salinivibrio sp. IB574
AAACATCAACATAATCTTATTTTTTGATGCAAAAAATATGATAGAGGGCAAGATTCTGACAGTTTCATGACATAGATCTTACTTTCAATGAAACCACCGATAAGAATATAAATAACTGATTTATATAATAAAAAATAAATTTACGGCCAACATGACATAGGGTTCACGCTCCTGAGAGCTTGTCATCACAACCTTAGGCTTTTAATGCATAGCCTTCAACGCCTCACCGCTTAACTGACAAAAACGCTCCTGAGAGCTTGTCATCACAACCTTAGGCTTTTAATGCATAGCCTTCAACGCCTCACCGCTTAACTGACAAAAAACCCAGTAAAAACTGACGTAAAACCTCACAACTTGTTTAACGTTACAAATAAATGGCTTATTAAAACGATCTAAAACTCTGTTAATTTACAACATAAATTATTTAATGACGCTTTTTAGCCGTGATCACCCGCACTAATTGATGAAACATGAAATTTTAAAACGAAAAATAAGTACAGCTAATCAAAACCGTCCAACCATGTGCAACAGACGATAATAAGGATCGTCCGCTTAATTGAGACGTATCGCTAAACATGGCGATGGGCATGAACACATTACGGATGACAGGCAAAACGAATTAAACCATAAAAAACAAGACCATCATCAAAGGTTCATGGCGAACGTAGTCCGTCAAACGGTGTTGCGTGATAAGTTGGTCAATACTTAACAGAGAAATCAGACACGTCGCATGTAACGTCAACCAGCTAAAAAGGGATCCACTGTAAATGAAAGGACTTCGTTGGGTTGCGCCACCACTTATTCTTGCCCTTGGCTACCTCGCCTATACGGCAATCGCTGCGACTGAACCTCAAACTGAGGCAGACGTTGTTTCACAAGCCGCGCCAGTGGTAGAAACCCAAGTCATTTCTCCGATGCAACACCAAGTTGTACTCCGAGCACACGGTGAAGTAATGCCGGTTGAGGCCACTCAAATCGCGGCTCAGGTCTCAGGTGAAGTGGTCAGTTGGCATCCAAACTTTGTCGCTGGCGGTATTGTGAAACGTGGAGAAATCCTTTTTGCCATCGAACCGGATAATTATGAGGCTGCTGTGCTAAGCGCTGAAGCGGATCTCGCCAGTGCCAAAGCCGCGCTGATTGAAGAACAAGCGCAAGCCGCTGTCGCTCAGCGACAAGCAAAGACACTCCCCGCCTCACAAGTGACAGATTTATACTTGAGAAAGCCTCAAGTTCTCAGTGCACAAGCGCGCGTCAAATCCGCACAGGCTGCGCTCAAACGCGCACAGCGCGATCTTGCTAACTGTCAGGTGACAGCACCTTATGATGCCTTAGTAGTGTCTCGCGAAATCGGGGTTGGCCAATACATCAACATCGGCACGCCTGTCGCGACACTCAACAATATAGAATCAGCGGAGATTCATCTCCCCATTCCCGGCTTTGACAGTGCTTTTCTGCCGACGCAGTTGGCTGGTATCGGGGCCACTATTACACGTAACAGTGCACAACCCGTTTCTCGGCAAGGAAACGTCGTTAGAGATTTAGGGGTGGTTGAAAAGCGTACCCGAATGATGCAGGTGGTCGTAAGGCTTGATGACCCTTATGGGATCAATAGCGACGCAATGCCTCTTCCGTTCGGTAGCTATGTCGAAGTCACGTTTACGGGCACCACACTGAGTAACGTTTTTAAATTGCCTCAGGAGTTAATTCAGAATCGACAAGTTTGGGTGGTAAACGATAACAACGAGCTGATCCCACGGACGATACGAGTCGTCCGTACGGAAGGCGAATTTATGTTTGCCGACCAAGGTCTAGAGCCAAACGACAGGTTGGTCGTCACCCTACCGGAATTTCCAGAAAAGGGAATGACGGTGCGCCTCGCCTCTCAGGTAGCGGAGGCCAATGATGAGTGATTCGACACAATCACGTGGCCTGATCGCCTACTTTGCCCATAACCCGGTCGCCGCTAACCTGATCATGATTTTTATTATTGTGATGGGGGTTGCTAGCTACTTTTTTATCCAGCGTCAGATGTTCCCCAACATTGAAATCAATTATATCCATATCACCGCCGACTACCCTGGCGCCTCACCACAAGAAGTCGAAGAGAGTATCTTGGTCAAAGTGGAGGAAGCCATCAAAGATGTCAGCGGCATTGAGTCGGTGGTTTCTACGGCAAGGCGAGGCTATGGCCGCGTCGCGATTGAAGTCGATGTCGGCGAAGATCTCAACCTTGTCCTTGATAGAGTCAAACAAAAAGTCGATGCCCTATCTAACTTACCCGGCAATATGGAACCACTGACTGTCGCGCAAGTTGAGTTTCGACAAACAGTGATAAGCATGGCGGTGGTAGGCGATAAACCTCTCACCGAGCTTAAACCTGTGGCGCAGAAAATTGAAGATGAACTGCTCCAACTTGAAGACGTAACACTGGTTGAACTCAGCGCTCCTACCTATGAAATTGCGATTGAAGTCCCTCCACAGGTACTGCAGAAATACAATCTCACCTTGAATCAGGTCAGTGATGCTATCGCCCGTTATTCTGCGAACTTCTCTGCGGGTGAAGTGCGCACCAACAATGGCATGATCTCCATTCGGGTTGAGAACCAACGTTATCGTGGCGACGAATTCCGCTCGATTCCGATCAAAATTGGCCCCAATGGCAGCCGTTTGCTGCTTCAAGATATTGCCACTATCAAAGACGGCTTCACCGAAGGCGAGCTGTATTTTAAATACTCAGGGCAAAATGCCATTTTCTTAAATGTACAAGCGACAGCGTCCGAAAATATGGTGACGGTCGCCGACGCGGTTAACCAGTACATTGACGCCAAAAACCAGACCTTACCGCCAGGGTTAAAGCTAAAGTCGGTCGTTGATATGACCTACTACCTAAACGCTCGCCTCGATATGATGCTTAAAAACCTGCTCCAAGGGGCGGTGTTAGTTGCGCTGTTGCTTACCGTTTTCTTGCGTTTCAAGCTCGCGATGTGGGTAATGATTGGCCTACCAGTGTGCTTTTTAGGTGCCGTGATGTTAATGCCATTGATTGGCGTGAGCATCAATATTGTCTCGCTCTTCGCATTTATTATGGTGTTGGGGATTGTTGTCGACGATGCCATCGTGATCGGTGAAAGTGTCTACACCCAAGTTGAAAAAGTCGGCGGTGGCGTGGATAACGTGGTTAAAGGGGCACAACGCGTCGCGACACCCGCCACATTCGGCGTACTCACCACCATTGCGGTGTTCGCTCCCTTTATCATGTCCAGCGGCCCAGAGCGCGCCTTTTTCTTCGGTATCGCATCGATCGTTATGTTGTGTCTGGTGTTTAGCTTAATTGAATCTAAGCTGATTTTACCGGCTCACCTTGCACACACCCATTTTACGCCCCCCAAGCACCACAGTATAAGGGAGCGATTCAATCAACAGTTCCAACGTTTTATCCGTGGCCCGTACCAACGAGCAGTCACATTCTGCGTGCATTGGCGCTGGTCGGTGCTTGCCACCTTCATCACCCTGCTGGCGATTGCGATTGGTCTGGTTACTGCGAACCATGTGCGTATGGTGCCAACACCTAAAGTCCCGCATGACTTTCCCAGCATCAATCTGACCATGAATAACAATGCGTCCAGTGAACAAACCATTGACGCCCTCAAAGCTATCGAGAGCATGGTATATCGCGTTGATGACCAAATCGCGTTAGAAACTGGGCAGCACATCATTAAAGACACCCTCGTATTTAACGATGGGCGCACATCTGGCGAGTTGGTGATCCCCTTGGTCGATGACGACGTTCGTCCTTTCACCACCTTTGAGCTGTCTCGTCGTTGGCGCGAAGCAATGCCAGATATTCCCGGCGTGAAAACACTCACGATTCAGGATGATGTTAATGGCGGTGAAGACGGCGACGAGTTTGGCTATCTCCTGTTCGGACCCGATATCACTACCTTGAATCAAGCGGGGCGTGCACTGATGTCTCGACTTAATCAGCAGCCGGGTCTTTACGATATCTCCTCGTCAATTGACTCAGGGAGTCAAGAGGTGCTCATCTCACTCACACCCGTCGCTTATGATCTCGGGCTCGATCTGACCACCATTGCCACGCAGGTAGGAGGAAGCTTCTATGGCGGCGAAGCGCAACGGATGATCCGTGACGGCGAAGAGGTGAAAGTGATGGTACGTTACCCCAAACTCACCCGTGAAGCCTTCTCATCACTGCGCTATGCCATCATCACTACACCATCAGGTCAACAAGTGATGTTGGGAGATGTGGTGGAGCTAAAACAACAGCCGGGCGTGAACAGTTTACGACGAGAGGCGGGATTCCGTACCGTGTATGTGTATGGCGCGATCGACGAAGAGCAAGTGGAGCCTAGCGCGATTATCGACACCATCGATCAAGACATTATTCCCGATATTCTGGCACGTTATCCCGATGTCACCACCGAGCTAAGCGGCTCAATAGAAGAGCAGCAAGCCCAGCAAAACGAGCAGATCTTGTTCTTTATTGCGGGGATGATAGTGGTGTATGCCCTGCTCGCGGTGCCGCTAAAAAGCTACACGCAGCCGTTGATCATTATGTCCGTGATCCCCTTTAGCTTAACCGGCGCCATATGGGGGCACTATTGGTTTGATATCGATCTGAGCTTGATGTCGACATTTGGTCTGATCGCAGCTGCAGGTGTGGTGGTGAATGACTCCTTGGTGATGACGGATTACATCAATCGTGCTCGAGAAGCGGGAGTTGCGATTAAACAAGCGGTAATAGAAGCCGGTTGTGCGCGTTTTCGTGCCATTACGCTCACCTCTATCACCACCTTTGCAGGGGTACTCCCCATCATGTTTGAAACCAGCCTGCAGGCACGGTTCGTGATCCCCATGGCGGTCGCGCTCGGTTTTGCAGTGATGTTTGCGACCCTACTGACGCTATTCTTGGTCCCATGCTTGTATCTTATTTTACAAGACATTGGCCACCTTTTTCGCCGTCTTGCGGCGCGTTTGCTCCCCAAGCGTCATCACGCTAGCGAGGCATAAATGGCCGGCCGAGTGCTGCGCCTTGCGCCCCTGAGCTGTCCAGCTGGTTCGCGATTGCCGTCATCGCGAGCCAGCGGTTCTCGCACCATAAAGGGGCCAGCAATGTAGGTGGACGGGCACTGGCAGACACACGATGATATACCACCTCTGGCGGTGTTCGCTGGATCATCATGGTCGCACTGCGTACATAGTCGTCTAAAGACATCGCAAACTGACGCCCTGCTCGCCACGCCTTCGCCATGGTACTGCCTTCAACAATATGCAATGGGTGGAGCTTGATCCCATCCGTCCCGACACTCACGACCCGATCAATGGTTTGCTGATGTGCCGCCAAGTCTTCGCCTGGTAAGCCTACGATCAAATGGGTACAGACTTTTATCCCCAACGCACGCGCCTGCTGGGTAACAGCTTCATAGACGGCAACATCATGGCCGCGATTAATGCGCTTTAGGGTTTTATCATGAGCGGTTTGTAAGCCAAGCTCTAACCAAACCTCAAACCCTTGTTGGTGATAGTCTGCCAACAACGCCAATACGGCCTGTGGCACACAATCAGGGCGTGTACCGACACAGAGCCCCACCATGTTTTCTCGTGCGAGTGCTTGCTCGTACAAGGCTTTTAAGCGTGTGACTTCGTCGTAAGTACTGGTATAGGCCTGAAAATAGGCAAGGTAGCGTCGAGCGCGATCAACTTCTTTAGCCCGTTGCTGCAATTGCTGGCTTACCGAGCCATGCTGAGCCTGCTCATCGGCAAACGAAGCCACATTGCAAAATGTGCACCCGCCTCGCCCAAGTGTGCCATCACGATTGGGACAGCTAAAACCGCCATGCAATGTGAGCTTATGAACACGTTCGCCATAACGATATTTTAAGTCTTGGCCCAGTGTATTGACTAATTGATGAAGCTCCATATGGCCTCAGAGAAAAAATGAAAGGCGGCATTTTAGCAATTGGTATCGACAAGATATTGGGACGGATCAAGCAAAGGTTCACTCATGCCTACAACAAAAAAACCCGCCGTACTGGCGGGTTTGAATCACAAGCGCTGTGGCTTAGTCAGCCTTGGTTTTTTTCTTACGTTTGTCGGTGACTTCCCACTGACCATCAACAAAAAACGCTGACCAACCTGTCGGTTTTCCGTCTTCTTCACTGCGCACATAGTTTTCTTTTGTTTTGCGCGCAAAGCGAACCACTGTCGGACGTCCGTCCGGATCTTCCTGCGGCGCATCTGCTAAGTATTTGAACTTATCAGAAATACGGTCTTTAAAGCGGTGAAGCTCTTCAACCAAAGGTGCGCGCGTTTCACGAGATTTCGGGAAGTTACTCGCGGCCATAAATAGGCCCGATGCACCATCACGCAACACGAAATACGCATCCGAGTTTTCACACGGTAACTCAGGGAAATGCACGGGATCTTCTTTCGGTGGAGCAATCTCACCATTTTTGAGGATCTTACGCGTGTTCTTACATTCCTCGTTAGTACAACCCATGTATTTACCGAAACGGCCATTTTTCAGCACCATATCGCTACCACACTTGTCGCACTCAACGACCGGGCCATCGTAGCCTTTTGGCTTGAATTCACCTTTTTCGACCACATAACCTTCACAGCTTGGGTTATTACCACAAACGTGCAGTTTTCGGTGCTGGTCGATCAGGTAAGAATCCATGGCGGTTTCGCAAATCGGACAACGCTTCATCGCTCGAAGATCGGCCGTTTCAACGTCTTCCTCAAGCACGTTGACAATACCATCTTCATCCATCAGGTTGATGGTGGTTTTACAACGCTCTTTCGGTGGTAACGCGTAGCCTGAACAACCAAGGAATACCCCTGTCGACGCGGTACGAATACCCATTTTACGGCCACAGGTTGGACAGTCGATATCTGTCATCACCATGTAGTTGGGCTTCATCCCACCGTCGTCTTCGTCTTGCTCTGCGGTTTCCAGCTCCGACGTAAAGTCGGCAAAGAAGTTATCTAGCACTGCCTTCCAATCGATATCACCGACGGCAATTTTGTCTAACGACGCTTCCATCCGCGCGGTAAAATCATAATCCATCAGATCAGCAAAGCTATGGTTGAGTCGATCGGTCACAATTTCGCCCATCTTCTCAGCGTAAAAGCGACGGTTTTCAACCCGCACATACCCGCGGTCTTGAATGGTGGAAATGATAGACGCATAGGTCGATGGTCGACCGATCCCTCTCTTTTCAAGCTCTTTTACCAGTGCGGCCTCAGTAAAACGTGCCGGTGGCTTGGTAAAGTGCTGCTTAGGATCAAGCTGCTCTAACTTGAGGGTTTCACCCACATCGACAGCCGGTAAGGTTTGATCCTCGTTCTTACCCATGCTCAAGCGCCGACACCGCCGCCATGGCCTGATCTTTGTTCTTCGGCTTGAACGCCTTGCCGTTTTGTTGTGCCACCAGCAAGCGAAGTGCCTGTGCGTTCGGCGTTAGGGTATCCGCATGCACATCCCAGAATTCCTCTGGAATAAAGGCTTTAATCTCATGCTCGCGTTCAACCAGCAGTTTTACCGCCACCGACTGAACACGACCCGCCGATAGGCCTCGCGCAACTTTTTTCCACAGCAACGGCGAGACCATAAACCCGACGACACGGTCGAGGAAACGGCGGGCTTGCTGCGCATTGACGCCATCAATATTGACATCGCCCGGTGTTTCAAAGGCTTGTGTAATCGCATTTTTGGTGATTTCGTTAAACACCACGCGTTTGAAGCGATCATGGTCGCCACCGATCAGTTCCCGCAGGTGCCAAGCAATGGCTTCCCCTTCGCGGTCCAAATCCGTTGCGAGATAAACGTGATCCGCTTTCTCCGCTAGCTGCTTGAGTTCGGCAACCACTTTCTCCTTACCCGGCAGGACTTGGTATTTCGCTTGCCAACCATTGTAAGGATCGACGCCCATCTTGTTGATGAGCGCCTTCTTTTCTTTTTCTTTCTTGATTCGCGCTTTTTCTTCGGCGCTGAGCCCTTTCGTTGACACTGGAGCGGCTTTTTTGCCGCCCTGCGTCGAACCAGTTGGCAGGTCACGAACATGCCCGACACTCGACTTCACGATGAAGTCTTTGCCGAGGTATTTGTTGATCGTTTTCGCCTTTGCTGGGGACTCCACGATGACGAGAGATTTGCCCATAATGACCTAATGTACGCCCTTTGCGCTAAAAACTGTCGATAATTCGTTGCGTTGCAAACTCATGATAGTGAGCAAGACGCTTTCTGTTTTACAATATTGAGCGAGTCTGACCGAATATCAACTAAATTCGCAGTAAAACACGCTGATTGCTTGTCCCTTCCACAATTGTTAGTTAATTGTGATCATTTATTGTGGTCCATCTTTTAAAGACAGATTCGGGAAAAAACGCGCTAATCATTACCATTGCGACCCGATAAATAGCCAAACAGAAACGATAATTTTTGGCTTGGCTCACAATATTTGTGTGTTTTGACTCCAATCATAGCCAATATTTTGCTCACTCCACGGTTGAAACCACACCATCACGGTGAAACGTGATGGTGTGGTGCCAAACAAGCGTTAAATCAAGGGACGCTGGCCGCGGCTGATCCATTTAAGTAACACGCGATCAGCAACCTCTGCTGAGGCGCCTGCAAGCTTTTCTGCGATGTTTTTACGCTGATGATAGCTCACCGCAAGGACATGACGCTCGCTGTTTGCCGCCTCAAATAAATATTCATCGCTGGTACTCACCGCATCGATAAGACCCAAATCAATGGCTTGATTACCGAACCAATGCTCACCCGTTGCCACGGCATCCACATTTAATGTCGGACGATGCTCAGTGATAAACCCTTTGAAAAGGTCGTGGGTTTCTTCTAACTCGGTTTGGAATTTTTCACGTGCTTTATCCGTGTTTTCACCAAACATCGTCAGGGTGCGCTTAAATTCACCGGCGGTCAGTTGCTCAAACTCGATATCGTTCTTCTTCAGTAACTTATTAAAGTTTGGTAATTGCGCAATCACACCAATTGACCCGATGATGGCAAACGGTGCTGCAATGATTTTATCCGCCACACACGCCATCATATAGCCACCGCTGGCGGCGACTTTATCGACCGAAATGGTCAAACGCACGCCCGCTTTCCGAATTCTTGCTAACTGCGAAGCGGCAAGACCATAGCCATGCACCATGCCCCCGCCACTTTCTAGACGCACCAACACTTCATCGTCAGATGTCGCCACCGCGAGAATGGCAGAAATTTCCTCGCGTAACCCTTCCACTTCACGGGCATCGATACTGCCCTTAAAGGTCAGTACAAACAATCGCGGCTCTCGTGACGAGTTGTGCTCGCTGTCTTTCTTCGCCGCGGCTTTTTGGGCTTTCTTTTCCGCCTTCTTGGCTTTTTTCTCTGCCTTATCACGCGCCTTTAGCTCAGCCTCATTGTAAAGGTGGTGTTCCAGTGCTTCACGATGATGCTTAAAGCTCTCAGTCAGATCGGTGATCTTCAGGCTCCCCTTTTGTCCGCCCTTGTCGTTCGCGGCACGAACCAGGGCAACCAGTACCACTGCAGCCACTAAAAAGGTGATGACTTTGGCCAAAAACAGCCCATAATCCGCAATAAATTCCAATGTTGTATCCTCTTTGTCTCGCTTTGGTGGCAATGCCTTAATACAGCGCATCACGCGCTTGGTTGTCACACATCACCCGCAACCTTACAATAATCTACGTTTAACAATAAATAAGGATTTGTATCGTGGAATATCAAGTTACCTCAAATGCCCTAGCAGGTCGCGTCATTTTAGTGACCGGTGCAGGCGCAGGTATTGGCCGTCAAGCCGCATTAAGTTACGCCGAAAAAGGCGCAACGGTTATTTTGCTGGGCCGTACTGTGAAAAAGCTTGAAGCCGTATACGACGAGATTGATGCGATGGGCGCGCCACAGCCAGCCATTATCCCATTGGATATGCTCGGCGCCACGCGTCAGCATTACATGGATATGGCCGATACCATCGAGCAACAGTTTGGTCGCTTAGATGGCGTATTGCATAACGCGGGGCTACTTGGCGTACTCAGCCCTTTTGACCAAATTGATGAGAAGTCGCACGATGATGTCATGCAGGTGAACGTCAAAGCGACCATGCTAATGACACAAGCCCTACTCCCGTTGCTGAAAAAGTCGGATGACGCGCGCATTGTATTTACCACATCAACGGTAGGCCACCAAGGTCGTGCTTATTGGGGCAGTTATGCGATATCTAAGTTTGCAACCGAAGGTATGATGCAAGTACTGGCGGATGAAATGTCTGACACCAAGGTCCGTGTTAATGCTATCAACCCGGGTGGCACCCGCACCAGCATGCGAGCCAGCGCGTTCCCCGGCGAGGATCCACAAACACTGAAAACCCCACTCGATATTATGCCGCTGTATATTTACCTGATGGCGCCAGAAGGTATTAACGAGCACGGTCAGTGTATTGATGCACAACCGAAACGCTAATCGATAACGCCCCAATACTGGGGCGATTTTCGTGTTTCACTGGTTAAAAATCGACGCTGAGCTTGGCCTTGATATTTCGCTCATCGCCATACCAACAGTTCAACTCATCAAAACAGCTATATGTGGTCTTATCGAACAAGTTCGTTGCAGATAGCGACACATTTGCCCCCGAAAGCGACGAGGAAAGCTGCGATAAGTCATAGCGAATCGCGGTATCAAACACCGTATAATCCGGGACGGTAAAGGTATTGTTGGCGTTACCCTGTGACTCACCGACATAACGCGCACCAACACTAACTCGAGTCCCCGCACTGACTTGATGATTCAGCCATGCACTGGCAGTTTGCTCTGGCACCCAAACAGGCGTTTTTCCCTCAAGATTAGGGTCGTCCGTAATTTCCATATCCATGTAGCCGTAAGTCAGTGACACGTCTGTGTCCACACTCAGCGCGTGATCGAGGGAGACTTCTATCCCACGAGACCGAATTTCACCGGTTTGAATTTTCGCATAGGAGTCGTTAGGATCATTGACCAAGGCATCCTGTTTTTTGAGCTCAAACAGCGCCAAATTGAATCCCGTCGTGCCATCTAGTGAAAGATATTTAAGCCCCGCTTCCCATTGTTTCCCCGTGGATGGGTCAAATACGTTACCGCGATTATCCATATCCGTGGGTTCAAAACTTTCTGAGTAGCTGAGATAAGGCGATATACCGTTGTTAAATTGATACATTGCCCCAGCACGAAATGCTAAATTGTAGTGGCGAATTGTTTTATCTGAACCACTGGGTATCCCCGCATACAGGGTACGTTGATCGTCTTTTAACTCATATTCATCGTACCGCGCACCGGCAAGTAAAACCCATTGTTTCCAAAGGATTTGATCCTGAGCATAGATGCCCGTCTGCGCCACCTCGATATCGTGCTGATCTTGATAAACAAAGGTCAGGGTGCTTGGGTCAACTTGATGGTTATTGGGGTGAAAAATATCAATATCCGGCACTACACCCGCTAACGTGTCGTCATAGCTAACATCAGAAGACATATTCTGATAATCGAGTCCAAATAAGGTGTAATGTTGCGCTTTCCCCCAACGCAAATCTCCTGATAGCTGGGTGTCGACAACCCAAGACGTCATAGATTCGTCGGTAAGATAGGCATTGCGCGGGTAGTGCTGACCATCGCTGCTCTTCTGGTGATACATGTTTTTTTGCAGTAAATCTGCATCCGTGTAGCGTGCTGTGTGAAGCACTGACCAATCGGCAGAGAGCTGATGCTGCACCTTGTATCCGAGCATCAAGAATTCTCGGTCGTAGGTGTTCCAATGATTATCACCGGAGAAACTATCGCTCGATAAGCGGCCTTTGTCACTGTGCAATACCGAGCCTTTAGCGGGTAATGAAGTATAAATCCCCGCCGCCGGATCCGCTTGGTAATAAAGGTTAACGTTCACCAAGGTATCTGGCGACACCCGCCAATCTAACGATGGGGCAACCACATACCGCTCTTCTTCCGAGTCACCCGCCTGACCGTCTTTTTGCCGAGCCAGTGCCACCATTCGATAGGCCAGTGAGGTATCTGATATTGCCCCCGTACTGTCGACCGACACTTCACGCAACGCGTCCGAATCGGTACTCACCGCCACGCGATGTGCAGCTTGCTGTTGCGGCGTTTTGGCTATCATATTCACCATGCCACCCGGTGGAATATTCCCGTATAACACCGACGTCGGCCCTTTAAAAACTTCGACTTGTTCGATGGCAATCGGATCGATTTGCGGCTGCAAATTCCACGTGTTGTAAGGCACTGCGAGACCATCAAAGAAGTTTTGATAGTTAATAAAGCCCCGAATATTAAACAAATCGAGGCGCGTCACTGCCCCACCTCGCAACTCCGTATTAACGCCAGGGGTGTAGCGCACTACTTCACTTAATGAGCTGGCTTGGCGCTGCTCGATAGTGTCTCGGTCGATGACGGTAACCGCTTGAGGCGTCTCTTCTGGTGCCAGTACTGTTTTAGTGGCAGTATTTCGGTAGGTATCGCCCAGCACTTGAATGGTTTCAATATCACTCTGTTCATTCTCAGCATGGGCCAATGCACTGGTAAGTGTCCCCATGATAACAAGTGCTAACGGCGAGCGTCGCCAACCATTGGCGAATACGCGAGATGTTGGTGCCTGCATTAAAACGTCCTTCTTACAACTCAAACAACTTAAATGGAAAACGAAATCATTCGCATTGTAAGGACAGGACTGATAAAAACTGTTCAATTTGGTGCAAAGTGTGTGGTGTCGAGCGGCACCCAATAGTGCATCACAGCGTGCTTATCGGCAGGCTGATAGTGTGGAGGATAAACCTCTAACTCAACCCCGTCGGTACATGTGTAGCCAGATTGAGGCAGCCAGTGGTAGATAAAAGCCTTAAGCGTTTCCGGCAATGCACTCACCGGGCCAGTATGTGTGATCACCGCATAGGTTGTGGCAGGGATTATCCAGTGAGTAATCGCATTGTCTTCAGGCGGATGCATTGTGATTTGACCGGCTAAATAGGGTAAAGGCTCACCCAGTGTCTCCGCTTGGGTAACGTTAATCGCGCCAATACTCTCACACTCACCGGCGTACCATAATGACTGATGGACGTGTTGCCAAAGCTCAGGCACGACATGGGTAAAGTCGGGCTGTGATGAAAATAATCCTCGAATATAGCCAAGCTGGCCTACCAGGTGCATTGGCTCTCGCGTTTTAATATGCACAGACAGCCAAGATGGTTGAGAGGTTGTCAGACTAGCAATATGCATCGGTGTGCGAATACCATCCATCACGCCGCGCTGCCGATAGTGACGCGGGGTCATACCAAAATGTTGCCTAAATGCACGCGAGAAGCTCGCCTCGGAGCCAAAGCCATACATCAACGCAATATCAATGACACGGCTTTGACCCATGACAAGCTGTTGCGCCGCTTGCCCGAGTTTTAGCTCTCGTACGTAGTGCGCAACATTGACCCCAGTTTGTTCCGAAAAAACTCGCTGCAACTGCCAACGTGACCAGCAACTTAACGCGGCTAGGTCTGCCACATTTAAGGGTTGATCAAGGTTGGCATGAATATACGCCAACACACGTTCGATTCGGTTAAAACGTGTGGCGATGTGCTGCTCGGCCGCTTTCATCACATCCATTTACTAATAAAACGATAAGTAGCACATTATCACAAACAAGAATCGTTATCATGTGGATAAAAGTAGAATGAGAGGCAATGCAGGTTGAAGAAAGGTAAAAACAGCGCATAAAAAACCCGGCAGGTGCCGGGCTTCAGGTAACACTTTTTTAAATGCCGCTCTATAAAACGTCATTTGCGGGTGCGCGGTTTACCTTTGCCACGCGGCGCGCCTGCTCGAGGGTTGCCTTGTTTAGGCTTAGGTCCACTGCCTTTCGGCCCACCAGCGGGTGCGTTACCACGACGCGCTTGGCGCGCTTTTTTCGGTTTGCTATCGGAATCAATACGTTCTTCATAGCGGCGAACAGCACGGCGAATCTTCTGACGCGATTTTTTGCGCTTCTGATCCTCTGGGGTGATCACTGTTTGCGATTCTGGTTTCATTTCAACCATTTCTCGCAAGTAGTTCACTTCTTTCAGCTCCATCTCGCGCCAGCCACCACGTGGCAAGTCTTTCTCGAGATAGATATCGCCGTAACGCACACGCTTCAAACGGCTCACCGTCACCCCTTGGGTTTCCCACAAACGGCGCACCTCACGGTTGCGTCCCTCGGTGATCACCACATAGAAGGTATGATTCATGCCTTCGCCACCCGCGTAAACAACGTCCTCAAAACGCGCTACGCCGTCTTCTAGCTCAACACCAGAGACAAGATTACGCACCATGTCTTCGTTCACCTCACCAAATACACGTACCATGTATTCACGCTGCACTTGGCGGCTTGGGTGCATTAATCGGTTTGCTAATTCACCATCAGTGGTAAATAGTAACAAGCCTGAGGTGTTTGCATCCAGACGACCGACAGCAACCCAACGGGCGTCTCTTAGCTTAGGAAGACGATCGAAGACAGTGCGGCGACCTTCTGGATCGCTACGCGTACACAATTCGCCTTCCGGTTTGTTGTATGCGAGGACTCGACACACAGACTCAGAAGGCGCACTTAGTTGAACAGGATGACCGTCTACACGCACCAGCGCACTCGGATCATCAAGACGATCGCCAAGCTTGGCAACCACACCGTTCACACTCACACGCCCTGATTGGATATAGCTTTCCATCTCACGACGTGAACCTACGCCAGCACGCGCTAGCACCTTCTGCAATTTTTCGCTCATGTTTGTYTTACCTTACTGTCGCCTTCACAGGCGTCAAAAACGGAGTTGCTTTCGTTATCAGTACGCAGTTATGCAGCCACCATAAAAACGAAGCAATAGGCGCTGATGAACCTCTACTGACTCGGCCTCAATAATACATCAGTGTGTGATATACGCATAGAAAAATACTCAGAACCTCACCTCGATTGAAGCAGAGACAATGCAAATTTCATTGGGATTATCATCCTGACTATCGACGTGAAAGGTGTCACATTCATAGATAGCCTGTCGTTGTAGCATTCGCTTATTCATGACGTTTGCTGGCGCCAAGCATGCATACAATCAAAGATAGCAAAACTAAGTGGGCATTTTTCCAGAAACACCATTGGGTATCTCCAGAGTTTTCTCGTACCCCAGTCCTCGAGTCTTGGGAGCGTTGTATAAAACAATGCAGCCCGTATACCTGGTCGAAACCACATATTGCCTCTGGCTTTACGTTCTCATCTTTGATGAAACGTAACGAATACCTCATCGAATGCGCCACAACTGTACTTGAAGATACTTACGATATGCTTGGGGACGAAGAGGTATTACTGATAATCACCGATAGCAACGGCTGCATCCTTTCCGCTGTGGGTCACAATTCGATGCGACAAGAGATGCAAGGACTCGGTATCAAACAAGGTTGTTTTCTTTCTGAAGGCAAGATTGGTACGCACGCAGTCAGCCTTTGTGTCAACACTCATACACCATGTGAAGTCTTCGCTGCAGAGCATTTTAATTGTCACTTACACCCTTATGCCTCTGTCGCCGCGCCTATTTTTGATCAACTTGGCAAGCTACGCGGGACAGCGTGTCTGATTCAAAGAGCAACGCACTACAAGAAAGAGCGGTTAATCATCATCGCATCAAGCGCAAAAGAAATTAGCTTACAAATCCATATTCAGTCAGAACAAGAAAACATTAACCGCCTTACTTGCGCGCACAACGCAACACTCGAGTGCATGGATGACGGCCTTCTGGCATGGGATGAAGAAAATCGTATCACCATGGTGAATCATCAATCAGAGCGCTTGTTGAATATAAAAGCCAGCCAAGTTTTGGATAAAGAAATATTTTCAGTTTTACGCTTCCCACCGAATGTCCTCAATAGTATCGAGTCAGGTGCGACTATTAACCGCAAGCTCACAACAGTAGAGGTTCGTGGCGAGTTTGTGGAGGCCATCATCACACTACGTCCACTCAAGGACGGCACCCATTTATTGTTTTTACATCCTATCGATAAAATTCGTGAGCTTGCGCAACAACAAATTGGAGGCAGTGCGCGCTATACGTTCAGCACCTTGCCCGTTATCTCACGAAAAATGAAACACGTTATTACCTTGGCAAAACGAGCCATAAAGTCAAAATCACCGATCCTAATCACTGGCGATGAGGGAGTAGGAAAAGCTACTCTTGCTATGGCGATTCATAATGAAAGTGCATACAAGGAGGGGCCATTTATTACTCTTAACTGCCGCTCAATCAATACAGAGCAACTGGTCAAAGAAACCCTTGGCTACGATGAGGGACAAGGTATGCCCTCTAAATTTGAGCTCGCCCATGGAGGTACTTTGTTTTTAGAAAAAGTCGAACACTTGTCGCCCGATTTACAAGCCGTATTACTCAAATTGCTAAAAACTCGTCTAACCAGCCGCAGCGACAGTTTGCGATTAATTCCCGTTGACTTTCAACTGATCACAAGCACCGCTTCAGACATCAGTGAGTATGTCACTCAACGTTCGTTTGGTCGGCAACTTTACTATGAAATCTCCTCGAACGAGCTACATATACTGCCGCTAAGAAAGCGAAAAGAAGACATCGAGTACCTTGTCCAACAACTTATCAGCCACTACGAGCGCCGACACAACGTAACGATCTCGATAGAGCCGGCAGCTCTCGAGGCATTAATGAATTTTCGTTGGTCAGGCAATAATTCCGAATTAAGAAACCGAACTGAGCGCCTATTGCTTAACCGCCGTTCTAACTTAATCAAGCTGAGCGATATTCCAGAAGATATTAAGCTTAATACCCATCAGGCCACAAAACATCATCCCGTATATACCCTAGAAGAAGCAGAGAAAAGAGCCATCATCCACGCATGGAACCTGTACGATGGCAAAATGAGTGAAATGGCAAAAGCACTACAAATTGGGCGAACAACACTGTGGCGAAAGGTGAATAAGTTTGGATTGTTGGAACAAATGAAACAGTACTAAACCAAGAGGTTAGTATTAAAAAATAGAGACCGGCATCGACTCGCCGGCGTCTATTTTACAGCCTAAAAGGTATGATTAAACATCAATCGATAACTGACGAATCTGCGTTTTTAGCTCTGGAAGCAAACTTGCACTGGCGCTAAATTTTCTCAATCCAATACGAAGCAATGCTTCTGTGGCATTTGGGTCTCCCGCCATTTCACCACACATACTGACAGGAATACCCGCCCGATCGCCAGCAGCACAAGTGAGTTCAATAGCTTTCAGAACCGATGGCTCAAAGTAGTTCACTAACTCAGTAACAGCGGTATTGCCTCGGTCGGCAGCCATAACATATTGAGTCAGATCATTGGTACCTATAGAGAAAAAATCGACTTCTTGCGCTAACGCATCGGCGTTCAGCACCGCTGCGGGAACCTCTATCATTATGCCAACGGGCAACTCAGTCGACTCCAAGCCAAGTTGTTGCGCCTGATCCACCAACAAGGCTTTTACTTTTCTCACTTCTTCAACCTGCGCCACCATCGGTATCATCAATTGGATATTCGGTTGCTCATGAAAAGCCCTTAGAATTGCTCGAAGTTGGGTAGTGAAGAGTGCTTCATGCTGAAGACACAAGCGTACCCCTCTTAAACCTAAAAATGGATTATCTTCCGCCGGCATAGGATACGCAGCTAAAGGTTTATCTCCCCCCACATCTAAACTACGAATCGTAAGTGGTTTGTCACCAAGCGCTGCGGCAATATCGCGATATACTTCGTATTGCAATTCCTCAGACGGGAGCTCATCGCTGTTTTGAAAAAGAAACTCTGTGCGAAACAGACCAACACCTTCTGCGCCAGATGTTAAAGCATCATCTACATCCTTCGGTCCGCCAATATTCGCCAATACTGGAATATGTACACCGTTGCAAGTGACTGCACTTTGCTGAGCATTCGCTAACGCACTTTTGCGATTGTTTTGCCACTCACATCGCCGAGCTTCGAGTTTTTGCGCGACATCATCCGAGGGCGAGATCCATAAATGCCCATTAAAACCATCAAGGGTTACCATTTGGCCATCTCGTACGGAATCTAAACACCCCTGAACTTTAACCATGGCAGGAATTCCCATTGCGCGAGCAAGAATGGCACTATGAGACGTTTTCCCCCCTTCACTCAAACAGATGCCAAGCACTTTAGATTTATCAAGACCTACCATATCAGAGGGCATTAGGTCGCGTGCCAATAAGATACTCGGCTGCTGAAGCGCGAGTATATTCGGCATCGTCCCCGTCATCTCAACCATCACTTGACGTGCAATATCGTGTACATCGCTTTCGCGTTCACGCATGTACTGGCTTTCTGCCTGACGATACTCTTCCGCGAGCTCTTGCAACGATTCTGCCCATGCTTGTTCAGCAATAGTGCCTGTTTTTATTCGTGACTCGACCGACATCCATAGTTCTGGATCACTCAGCATCATGCTGTGCGCGGCAAAAATCTCCCCTTGTGGCGTTTTGGCTTGTGCCTGTAAGTGTTGAACAACAACGTTTATTGCTCGCTTTACCCGTTCAATTTCAAACGATTCGCTTTGGAAACCACGCTCTGGGATAGCGGGCATTTCATGACTAAAAAGGACAGCTGGCGCACTAGCGATACCATCATTAACACGAATACCAATAAGCGCACCATCCAGATGATTATCTGTCGAACTATCACGTAATGTATCTGCCCCCTCCTCTGGCTTAGCAATGCCGTGTTTAAAGGCGCTTTTCTCTCCAAAGTGCTCGTGCGCTAAAGCTTCGAATGCCTTGATAGCCTCTCCAGATTGAGGCCCTGTTGCGCTTAAAGTGACCTTCTCTTGAGAACGTACACCAAGTTTTGCAATACTATTCAAACTTTTCGCATTTACTCGATGATCACCTTTTGTCAGCCATAACTGGCAGTCAAAAGGCGCAAGTGAACTTACAATGGCCGCAGCGGGACGAGCATGTAATCCATGTGGATTTTGTACTACCCAGTCAAATACTCTTTCTTCGTCAATGCCTTCTGACTCCGATAGCACCTCAGTGGATGTCGTTGGGTCGTCACCAAGGTGCTCTCGTTTTACGCTCAACGCATTTTGCGCCTCTTCAATCACCGTCGATAAAGGTAGCCCAGCAGCGGCAGCTACCGACGCTGCCATCGTCCCTTCAACAATCGGAGCCGAAACAAGGACAACATTTTCTCTCACATGCTCGTCAATCAGATCCAGAGCCATTTCCGTACTCAGCAATGCGCTGCCCAGATCCATCAACACAACAGTCCCTTGTTCATCATGCACACGCTCAATTGCTTCCATCACAGCGATAGCATCGGTTCCGATCGGGTTATCTGGATCATCCATACCGGCAGCGATCGCGAGCTTGGCTTTGCCTTGAGTCATTTGCTTGGCGAGTTCGGCCACTCCTTCGGCAAGACGACGGCTATGAGATACAACAACAATTCCCACCATCTTAATTACCTGCTATTGCCTGCTGTAGTGATTTAATCATCAACAAAGAAGAGGTAGCACCGGGATCTTGATGACCAATACTTCTTTCACCCAGATAGCTGGCGCGTCCTTTTTTCGCTAACATTTCTATCGTGGCAACCGCATTCGTGTCTGCTAGTTCTACCATTTCATTCAATAAGTGATCGGCGTTCATGCCATTTTCCAACGATGCCTTAACACTGATTAAAACGGGTAACCAAACATCACACATGGTTTTGTCGCCTAATTCAGCCTTACCACGAGACACCACACCATCTACACCACTTTTCAGTGCATCCACTAACTCTTCAAACGTTAATTGCTCTCGACTACCCACTGCGGCAGCAGTACGAATGAATAACGTGCCATACAATGGACCACTTGCTCCGCCGACGCTTGAAAGTAAGGTCATACCCGTATTCTTGAGTATACTTCCAATATTTTGGTCAACAATTTGAGGTAATTTTTCTGCGACTTTTTTAAAGCCACGATGCATATTGAGACCGTGGTCCGCATCACCAATATCGCGATCAAGATCGGTCAGAAATTCTTGATTTTCTTGATACGTTTTCGCACATAGCTCTAACCAGTGAACGATATGTTGTTTTTCAATTTTCATAGTTGCTCTCCCCTGTTACCACTTCATCGCAGCTGTATCGACAGGCGCATCAAACAACTCCAACATCTCTTCATCTGCTTTCAGCAATGTAATTGAAACGCCTTCCATATCGAGAGACGTACAGAAATTACCGACCATATTACGCACGATACGGAATCCCGCTTGGTCACAGTTATGGTCAAGACGACGATACACGCCGTAGAGTTCAGAAATTGGCGTGCCACCCATACCGTTGACCATCACAATGTAATCGTGATCAGCAGCAAAAGGTTCCACGCTAGACGCCTCTTCGTCCCATTTACCATCACCACGATTCCAAATACGTAATGTTCGCTGATAAGGTGTGTTGTCGGTGACTTCAGCAAACATCGCATCTACTAGCGTATCAACGTCTGTATATGTCACTCTCTTGATGCCGGGCTCACCATGAATACCGACACCAAACTCCACTTCATCATCTTCTAGTACAAACGAAGGTTTACCCGCTGCAGGCACGACACAAGCATGGAGCGCCACACCAAATGAGCGACAGTGATTATTAACACGACGGGCTAATGCTTCACATTGCTCCAACGAATAACCTTTGCTTGCGGCAGCACCGACTAACTTCTCAACTAACACCGTGCCAGCAACACCACGACGGCCAGCCGTATACAGACTATCTTTTACAGCAACATCGTCATCCACCAATACCGAGCCAACTTTAATGCCATCGGTATGAAGCAGCTCTACGGCCGTTTCAAAGTTCAACACATCGCCGGTATAGTTTTTAATGATAAACAGCACGCCCTCACCCGTGTTTACTTGGTTACCACATTCATACATTTGATCAGGCGTCGGAGAAGTAAACACCTCTCCCGGACAGGCGCCAGTAAGCATGCCTTTACCAATAAACCCTGCATGAAGAGGTTCATGACCACAACCACCACCAGAAACAAGCGCAACTTGCCCCGGAGTTTCCTCATGCCACATATAGCGAGGCTCGTAGTTAGCCTTAAGCTCAGAACGGGACAGCGCCAGACCTTCCATTTGCTGCAGTACAACATCATCGACTTGATTAATTAGTTTTTTCATCGTTCTATCTCATTCCATTTATATTTCTATGTAAGGTATGAACTCATTTTAAACAGAGAAAGTAGGTGCTCAACAAAAGTTAAAGCGTTTCATATTGGAACGATGTTTAGTTATTTTTAGTTCCAATATGAAACAACAAAGCAGAAAAAATCGATGAATAGTGATCAATCCCATAAAGCAGGGATCAACCGTTTTAGCTGAACAGTCAGTTTGACTAAGCGCTCATAAAAGCGTCTAAGAAATCACAGATATCCTTCACCGTGAGCCACGCCAACCCTAGTATAAGCCGCATCGCTTCAATGGTTTTTCATTGCAGTCTAAAACACAAATATAAAATATAAGGTTTGAGTTATGGAAAAAATCATTATCAGCCCGAGCAAATACGTCCAAGGTGAACAAGCACTTACCTCTATCGCTCACTATGTAAAAACCATGGGTGAACACCCGTTGGTAATTGCCGATGAATTGGTGACCCAATTGGTTGGCAATGATATTAAACACAGCTTTGAACACCAAAAACTTCCCCTCACCCTGAACCTTTTTCATGGTGAGTGCTCACGTGTTGAAATTGAACGCCTCACAGACATTTGTGCAACACAGAAACACGATGTTATTGTCGGTGTCGGCGGTGGTAAAACGCTAGATACAGCAAAGGCAGTTGCATTTTACACCAAGATCCCTGTCGTCGTTGTTCCCACGATTGCCTCTACGGATGCGCCCACGTCGGCACTTGCGGTAATTTACACACCCGACGGCGAATTTTCTGAATACTTGATGATCCCTAAAAACCCAGACATGGTCATCATGGATACATCTGTCATCGCAAAAGCGCCTGTTCGCTTATTAGTCTCAGGCATGGGTGATGCACTATCTACCTACTTTGAAGCACGAGCCAACATGACATCTGGCAAAGCGACAATGGCAGGAGGTTTAGCAACGCGCTCTGCACAGGCACTTGCGAAGCTCTGTTATGAAACCCTGCTTGAAGATGGTTTAAAGGCTAAAACCGCAGTTGAAAATGGTGTGAGTACCAAAGCGGTAGAGAATATTATTGAAGCCAATACATATCTAAGCGGTATCGGTTTTGAAAGCAGTGGCTTGGCGGGCGCTCACGCCATTCATAATGGCCTAACCAAGCTCGAAGAGTGTCACCACCTTTATCATGGTGAAAAAGTCGCGTTCGGCACGCTTGTTCAATTGGTGCTAGAAAACGCAGCGATGGAAGAGATTAATACGGTTCTCGCCTTCTGCCGATCTGTAGGTCTACCAACCAACTTATTTGATATGGGCGTTAAAGAGCTTAATCACGATAAGTTGCGCGAGGTCGCCGAAGCTTCAACGGCCGAGGGAGAGACAATTCACAATATGCCATTCCCAGTGACGGCAGAAAATGTCTACTCTGCGATCCTGACCGCTCATCAATTGGGCCAATAGGCTGTTTTTTCAACATGCTAAATAGGGCGAGCCTTGCGGACGCCCTATTTGAAAGGCAGATATACAAACATCTAACTGATTGTTTTTACTTATAAAAACCCTAAAAGCATAATCATTTCGTCTTTGCATATAAAACATATATCTAAAGTGGAATTAGAGAAAAAATATCGTTTTCTTTCCGAACAACTTAGTTAGTCTGTATATATTGCCTGACTATTATTCCGACTAGCACTACCGCTAATAGATATATTGGACCTCGAACTAACAAGTATCCATACCAAGAGGAGCCAACTAGCCAATTTTGTATCTGATTCGAGTAAATAGCTGCCCACATTAAACCCGCGACTAGCGTGCTGCCAATAAACAAAGCTAAAAGGCTCATGAACATTGCCTCTCTTGTTCCCGAATCTGTGCCCATAACACAAATCGCTAACCAGAAAATCCAAACTATAAACAAGCCGACTACCGCAGATATACGCAATGCGTAGTCAATAACGATAAACATCATATCCTCTCTCAGTCGAATAGCCAGCTTAGTATTACATATACTCAACCATTATTCATAGCACTAGCCAAGCGGCTTTCGTTTACTATTGCAACATCTAACTTTTGTTCCCAAAATAGCAGGCAGCATTTGCCGCCGAGTCGTAATCACGCAGTGCCTATCGCGCACTAAGTAATTTTTTATGCCCCGCAATACGACGGTTACTGGGCCTAGGGAATTCCCTTTAGAAATTATTTCTCTTCAGCCAATCCGCTTGATTGGTGACTGTGGGGAGGTAATCTCTATCTTAATTACAAAGCAGATATCAAAGCAAAATGAAAACAGAACCGGGATGCAATGATCTGTTAGAGAGGTCAAGTTTGGCTGATATTAACGGATCAGTGATGAGTCAATAAAAGTGATTCTGTGATGATCTGGTCAGCAGAACTTTCTCCTTGTACATGTCAGATTTTAGGAGCAGATCGAAAAACAGTAAAAAATAAGAAACCAATTGATCTGTTATATGTGATGATGATTATCTTGGTCCTCATAAACAAGATAAAGGTTTCAATGTATTACCGTACTTTCAAGTCATTGCCTGTTGTCGCTGTGTTAGTAGCAACCAGTGGATTCAGTGCTCACGCAGAGTCGATTTATCCGTATAAAACAGCTGAAAAAAATGTCATCTATCAACGATTCAGTAATCGTCCAGCACAGCCGTTAGCCAATGCCAAAGCCGCAGATTTTCAGCTGTTGTATAAAGGGCAAGACATTGCTGTCGGTTACTCCTCCGGCAATTATTATTGTAATGCAGAGCAGTTACCTACCGGGCTGGATACGGACTCTGCACGTATCATAGGCAGTTTCCTTGTAACAAATGTAGGGTCATTCGCTTTGTGTAAGCAAACTGTAGATATCGACCTGGAGCATTTTCAGGCTCTGAATCATCCGTTTTACCGAAATGGAAATACCATTTTATTGATTAGCGGCAAGGTACTGAAAGGCGCAGACGGTAAAACATTTAAGAGTGCCTACGGGCACGGATATGATGCAAAAAATTATTTCTATGTAGCGGAAAAAACGGTCAAAATACCCTATCAACATCAGGTGAAAATTTCTGAAGACTGTCGAGGTTGGGCTACGATTGATGGGAACAGCTATTACTCCGGCGAGCTACGCAATGATGTGGATGCATCTAGTTTTAAATGCCTGAGTTTTAATGCTGCCGCAGATAAAAAAGGGTTTCTGATTGCAGGGAAGCGGAGTCTGGAATTTCCTGCTGACGTTGACATGAAAGCGCTTAAAGTGCTTGAAGGTAATTTTGTTTCGGATGGTCATTATGTCTGGTTTGCCGGTATTGAACCTTACTCATTTAAGGGTATGTCGGCGAAAACAGTGAAAGTGAACGGAACGACCATTTCTGATGGAAAGCAGAGCTGGCAGTGCGAAACTTATCACTCCAGTGGGCAGCCAATGTGTCAGAAAACTCAATAATGTAATCATCGGTTTATCTTTACTTTTCCGGAAGTATATTAACCAGCGAGGCCTTATTTGGCCTCGCTGAAGTCAATATTTCACAGCAGTACATCTGACAGAACTGAGCCAGTGCCGTTGTGATTGCCCGTGGTAATGGCCCCACAGCGCTTGCTCTCCCCGCCAGACAATATCACCTTGCTCATTACACAGCTCTTGGGGTGTGCCCGCATGGTCGGTCACGATGTAATGCAGTTCGCTGCCTTGGTCATGGTGGGTCACTTGCGCCATCGGGCGGAAGCTGCCGGGCTCGTAGAGGTATTCTGTTTGTTGCAACACCTGCCCATCAGCCGTGGCCTGTTGTTGCTGCACGATGTGCGCGCCGTCCCACAGGTAGTGAGTCTGTGTGTTGCTGTGCGCACATTCTTTGGCGATGCGTCGCCCAAAGGGGTCGTAGCGGTAGCGATACCGCGTGCCGTTGGGCAGTTCAATGTGGGTTAAGGGTGTCTAGTACACGCCCTGCGCGGTCATGGCGGCGCTTTGGCGCTGCACGCAAGTATGTTGAAGGCATCATAAAAGTGTACACCTCTAATGCAAAACTGGAACGTGAAACTGCTGCAGCTAATTAGCAACATCGAAGAGTGGATAGAGGATTATGTGGACCCCTGATTACTCGGTGACACAGAATCATGAACACTCGTGTTCGCCCTGATCACAACCTCGTTTGAGCAGCCTCACGTAATATCCATAAAATCATCGTGATCCATATAGTAATTTAATGCTGTTATATAAGTATCTACACTGTTTTCTTTTTTTTGATAAAAAACATTATTTAAAACATCAAGAAACTGTTCCCCGTAATAGCATAACTCTAAACAATTATTTACTACGTCATTTGGAAGCACATCCTCACCACTTACACCTTCTCTTGGGTATTCATCAATCCAAACAGTAGTTTCTGATGTAAGAGGATCCATAGCATCTTTTGAATACAAACAGAAGTCTGTATCTAATCTGATTTCTCCTCGCTTAAACTTTACGATCAAATCACCTAACGTCGTGTAAGAGCGAATCATTTTTTGCATATTTTCTCTCCTGTTGCACCGTCTAATTTTTCTAGCCTTCCTGCTTTTCCACCACCCCAAATATCACGTCCTCCTTTACCCGTTGGGTGATAAAGCCCGTGGTTTGCGGAGTGATCCCCTCTATCAACTAGAACTAATCTATTTACATCTTCGTGATGATGCCAGGTTAGTCCCGGGGGACTAGCCGATCTATTTCCGGATTTTGTCTACTCTGCAAGTTCTGGATAACGCCTTAGCATATCTTTCCGATAACCAGCATCTTGCTCTAACTTTGATAGGAACTGTTTATTCGCCTGTCTAAATTGAACACTATCACTCGAATATCGATTAGAAGAGTTTACTTGGTGGTCGTGAAATATATGGTACTTCCCGTTATTAGGCCTATTCGCCAACCCCAACGGATCCACCCACTCTAGTGGGTTGGCAACATACGCCTGCGGCCTTAATCCGCCCGCAAACCCTATCGGGTCTGGGCTAAGATACTGGCCACTGTCTGCATCGTAATAACGGTTTACGTTATAGTAAAGGCCCGATTCGGGATCTTCGAGTTGTCCTTGGTAGCGAAGGTCACACCGTATACTGTCGTTAGCCGCTTCTTCGCGTCGTTGCCAGTGGCGTTGTGATTGCCCGTGGTAATGGCCCCCACAGCGCTTGCTCTCCCCGCCAGACAATATCACCTTGCTCATTACACAGCGCTTGCGGTGTGCCCGCGTGGTCGGTCACGATGTAATGCAGTTCGCTGCCTTGCTCATGGTGGGTCACTTGCGCCATCGGGCGGAAGCTGCCGGGCTCATAGAGGTATTCGGTTTGTTGCAACACCTGCCCATCAGCGGTGGCCTGTTGCTGCTGCACGATGTGCGCGCCGTCCCACAGGTAGTGAGTCTGTGTGTTGCTGTGCGCACATTCTTTGGCGATGCGTCGCCCAAAGGGGTCGTAGCGGTAGCGATACCGCGTGCCGTTGGGCAGTTCAATGTGGGTTAAGGGTGTCTAGTACACGCCCTGCGCGGTCATGGTGGCGTTTTTGGCGTTGCAAGTGCGCATACTGAAGGCATCAGAAAAGTGAACGCTTCCGGCACAGTATTGAAATCTGACGACGCTGTCGCGGCTGAGCATTCACTTCGAGAGTCGGATGAAGGGTTACGTGGATCTGTGATGAATTGGTGACACAGAACTGTGAGCACCCTAATCTATTACCACCCTGAAATTACCATTCTCTGCGGATTTCAGGAATCGCTGGCAAAGTAAGTAGTTATCACCAAAACAAATAATACCAAAACCTAGATCTTGATGAGGATAAACCGCAACTCCCAATTCAGGATTTATCATAAAAAACACTTCGCCAATTACACCACTATGCATCATCAATAATTTACAAATATCGATAAACTCATTTCTGTCGAAATGCACACTAACCTCTGCAGCTGGTAGAGAAACATCACCATAAAGGTAGCTTTCAAAGGCATCGCTAACAGGGTTTAAATATCCCTTCTTCTTTGCTTTTTCATACTTCTCTCCGTAGAGGCTTATAATGCTTTCGTCCGTTTCATTTTGATCGTCATAACCCAATGAAGATAAGGCAAAAAAACCATCCCAGTGAGAAGAGAAAAATTCATGAAATATTCTTAAGGCCTCGTCAACAATTTGGGGAGAATAACCTTTATTTGTTTCAAAAAAACCAACCCAACCTTTAGATTGACTAAATCCAGAAAAATTGATATTCCCTAGTGGTATTTTATCTGTCGACCTTGATAACTTTTCCATCACTGACTCCTACTGTTATTTTCTTGGTCCGTTGTGGTTTCATTTTTCCTATACCTACTTTCCACTCACCCGCTTTATCTGAGTGCTGAGTTTTACTCTTACTCCATATCTCACCAGTGTTAAGATTTTTATAATTTCCGCCATTTATCCGAGTAAAATCGGCTGGGTGAGACGACGGTGTTCTAACAAAGTCCCCCACATTGGCAGAATTGACTTTCTTTTTAGGATTATCTAAATGACTTGAACCAAAACAGCCTGAAGGCGCCAGCCCCAACGGATCCACCCACTCTAGTGGGTTGGCAACATAGCCCTGCGGCCTTAATCCGCCCGCAAACCCTATTGGGTCGGGGCTAAGATACTGGCCACTGTCTGCATCGTAATAACGGTTTACGTTATAGTAAAGGCCCGATTCTGCGTCTTCAATTTGCCCTTGGTAGCGAAGGTCACACTGTATACTGTCGTTGGCCGCTTCTTCGCGTCGTTGCCAGTGGCGTTGTGATTGCCCGCGGTAATGGCCCCATAGCGCTTGCTCTCCCCGCCAGACAATATCACCTTGCTCATTACACAGCTCTTGCGGTGTGCCCGCGTGGTCGGTCACGATGTAATGTAGCTCGCTACCTTGATTATGGTGGGTGACTTGCGCCATCGGGCGAAAGCTGCCGGGCTCGTAGAGGTATTCGGTTTGTTGCAATACCTGCCCATCAGCCGTGGCCTGTTGTTGCTGCACGATGTGCGCGCCGTCCCACAGGTAATAAGTCTGTGTTTGGCTGTGCGCACATTCTTTGGCGATGCGTCGCCCAAAGGGGTCGTAGCGGTAGCGATACCGCGTGCCGTTGGGCAGTTCAATGTGGGTTAAGGGTTTCTAGTACACGCCCTGCGCGGTAATGCAGCGCTTTGGCGCGGTAAGCGCTCGTGTGAAAGGTGCCGGAAAAGTGGACACCTCAGGTATAGAACTAGAACGTGATGAAATCGCAGCTGACCATTCACTTCGAAGGCCGACTGGATAATCACATAAACCTATGAAAAATTAGCTGACACAGAACTATGAACACCCTCGAAAACGTTACTTAGCCCTAAGCTGACTCTGCGTAATTACAATGCACAAGTTGGCGAAGCATTAGCCAACGTGAAAGTGATGAACAAAGTCATAAGACTCGGTATGCCTGTTAGCTATCGAGTTGATTGATGGGAGCAATCCCATTGGGATCAGTGCGTTAGGTGAATGATTTGATCAACAACGCCCCTCAACACAGCCAGTATAACATTAACTAAATGCTACATCTGCGTCACCTACTTCTAGTATTTGGAAATCATTCGTATTTAATTTAATACCGCAGCCATGCTCTCCTTCAAAATTAAAATGAAAGCTCAAACCGTATAATTCCTTTTCATTTTGCTCAAATAAGACATATATACACATTAGAGTTATATCGTCATCGCTGAATGAGTCAAAGCTTTCACTGAGAGCTTTTTTCTTAGCTGCGTGCATAGCTTTCCCATACCACTGCTCTGAGTTATTAATAAAATCTGATATTTTCTCCTTATATGAAGCACTCAAAGCCTCTTCCGACGCATCTAAACCATCGGATATTGCGATGCATACTTCTTTCCCCGTAGACGGGAAGTCTATATAGAATTCCAGATCATCATCAAATACTATATCATCCGGTTTCATAAATTAAAGCACCTCTTGTTTAACTCTTTCGCTTTTTGTTTGGCTGCTGGGCTCTCATATTTGGTTCCTGTTGCATCTTCAAAAGCCTTTACAGAACCTTTATGGGGTTTGCTCGCATTGTGATCTTCACTCGTAACTAACTGCATTTTTGCTGTATTGGTTTCTGGATCATAGTCAGCATGATGCCAAACTACATCCCCTAAAGCTTGCTTATGAGCTTGAGACGTCGGTTTTCCTCGAGCGCCATTCAGCCCTACACTCTCATTGGCTACTTTAAAGTCCCAATTACGAGAGCCTTGCATTTGGATAGTGGTTTCCGCCAAAACTCGATCTTTCGGGAAGATAACTTCACCCAAGAGACCCAATGGGTCAACAGAATCTAATGGGTTGGCGACATACGCCTGCGGCCTTAACCCGCCCGCAAACCCTATTGGGTCGGGGCTAAGATACTGGCCACTGTCTGCATCGTAATAACGGTTTACGTTATAGTAAAGGCCCGATTCTGGGTCTTCAATTTGTCCTTGGTAGCGAAGGTCACACTGTATACTGTCGTTGGCCGCTTCTTCGCGTCGTTGCCAGTGCCGTTGTGATTGCCCGTGATAATGGCCCCATAGCGCTTGCTCTCCCCGCCAGACAATATCACCTTGTTCATTACACAGCTCTTGGGGTGTGCCCGCGTGGTCGGTCACGATGTAATGCAGTTCGCTGCCTTGCTCATGGTGGGTCACTTGCGCCATCGGGCGGAAGCTGCCGGGCTCGTAGAGGTATTCTGTTTGTTGCAGCACCTGCCCATCAGCGGTGGCCTGTTGTTGCTGCACAATGTGCGCGCCGTCCCACAGGTAGTGAGTCTGTGTTTGGCTGTGCGCACATTCTTTGGCGATGCGTCGCCCAAAGGGGTCGTAGCGGTAGCGATACCGCGTGCCGTTGGGCAGTTCAATGTGAGTTAAGCGGTCATCCGCGTTCCAGCTAAACCGCGTCACCTGTGGCCGGTAGCCCGTTTTGTTCTCGGTCTTTTCAATCACGCGGCCGCAGGCATCATAGCGATAACGAAAACGGCCCGTTTCTAATACACGCCCTGCGCGGTCATGGCGGCGTTTTTGGCGCTGCACCCGCGCATCGGCCAGTGACACGACGTGTTGCTGTTGGCTGTATTCGGTCGCAAATCCCGTCTCATTGAGGTTCAGTTCGCTGTCGTAACCAAACAGGTGCACAAATCGTCCGTTAGGTTGTGACGCTTTTTGTTGTCGTGCCCCAACCACTTGGCCATTAGGGTTAAGCATAAACCGATGACTGCCACGGTGGTTATCATCGATTCCGATTAAGCGGTCAAGCGCGTCGTAATGGTAACACCGCAACGGGTCTTGGTGTTGGCCCAGCCCTTGTTGTGTCAGTAGGCCTCGCTCACTCCATTGATGGGTTAAACGAAAACCTTGTTGGTTACCTCGCTGTTGCTCTTGCCCTTGTGGGGTATAGGCAAAATCAAGCGGCTGGTGAGCAC
>NZ_MUFN01000037.1:0-29656 GCF_001996205.1 Salinivibrio sp. IB574
GATATATCATCTCTTAGATATAAGTCACCAACTATATTTTTATATTTCTCACTGAGAATATCTTTAAAGCAATTTGGAGCATAACCTTCCCAATCATACATGCCCCATACTTTCCATTTATCAAGAACAATCGCCTTAGGCCGATTTTCTACAATATCTTTACAAATGTCGTTACTTATACCTAAAACCGGATTTTCTTCATACTTTTGTTGCCAAGGCAAATAGAAAAAATGTGCTGACGCTGGTAGCCTATCAGCCATTATGTAAAGGTGGTTAGTAAAAGAGTGAAAAAGAACCGTATCTTCTGAATTTGTGATTTTCTTAACCAGTTCAGCATATCGATTATATTCAGGGAGCGGGTTGTTTGGCCTGTTATATGCCATATAGATATGGTAAAAACCAAATAGCAATATAGTTACTGGGATTAGAACTATCCTTTTAGTTAAAAGGATTGAAAAGCAATGCGGAATAACGCTAAAAAAAATAGCTAATGCAGCATAAATATAGGGCACTCCATGAAAACTAATAGGATGTGCTCTTATTAGTAAACTACACAAGCCAGCCAAAACAAATAATACTCTGAAGATACTTGTTTTATTGATCACCAATAAAGACACAAGGCAGGGTATAAATATAATAGCCCCTTCTATTGATCCAATAGTATAGCGCAACACATTTCCAATAAGCTGTAAAAATGATTGTCCCCCATTATATAAAGGAAGTACCTTGGCATTTAAGTAAAAGTGATATGCAAAGTAACCACTTAGTGACGTTGTCAAAAGAATAAAGACAGCTGAAATTATAACTCCTAGAGAAAATCCAAATATGGCATAACGTTTTTGCTCTTTTTTAGTAATCGCTATCGCGATTAGAATTGATATAGGAATATAAGTTACAGCCAAAAAAGGTAACAATGCAAGGAAACAGCTACTGATAACCAAATTAACATTTGATATTTCGTTACCTTTCAGTATAGGTAACAAAGAAAAATAGAATACGGAAAAAAGAATAAGACCACACAACGTTTGATATTGGTGAACGCTAGCCAGTACCTCAGGCCCCCACCCCCATATAATGGCAGAAAACCCTAGTATCGTTATTAGCTTTTCAATATATTCTCTCTTGGGATCTAGGAAGATAAAAAGCAAAATAAGAAACTGGAGACTGTAGATCACCACTCGATAATCTTCAATGCTAGCGTTACCAAACTGCTCAATAACATACCCAAAGAAGAATGTCATAGGGCCGTGGTGATTAAAGATTTCAGAATATAAAGTTTGGCCACTTGCCATCATTTTTGCGGCGACAATTGTCTCTGCCTCATCGCCCCAAAGTCTATAATCAATAAGATTACTACAAGCCCACAAGGAAACTGACATTACAAGTATAAAAGCCAACCAAGGGACAAATTTATAATTATCAATTTTGTCTATTACTTTATACATCAAACTTACCCCTGCACGTATCAACAAGGGTTTTAATCACTGATATATTTCCTTTTATAGGTGATATTTTAGTGGGCACTTTTCCTTCCGGATAAGCTCTCGAAACCGGAATTTCAACGCATCTATACCCATTTTTAGCCGCATTAATGGCCAAGTAATAATGATACTCATAGCTCTTAAAGACATCTCTAAACACAGCCATATCGTCTGCAAGAAGTAATTTTCGACTATATGCTCTAAATCCATTCGTCGTATCAGTATACTTAAATCCAGACACATAACGAATCAATGGTGCGTGCAATAGCTTCAGACCTATAAGTCTAGATATTGGGGTATTAATAGCCTTTCCACCAGGAATGAACCTAGAACCTTGAACATGATCATATCCCTCTTCTAACCTTTCAATGAAGTCGTTAATATTCTCAACACTGTCTTTATTGTTACCATCAATAACAACAACCCCTTTATAGCCACGCTCCATCGCCCAGGAAAAAGCGATCCTCATCTGTGTACCAAGCTTTCCTGCTTCTTTTTTTAAAAGTAACGTATTAACCGCCTTTGATTTGAGTGTTTGCTCCGTCGTAGATTCATCGGTGCTACCACCGTCAGATATAACAATATCTGCACTAAGACTGAGTTTAGTCATTTTATCTAGTTGTCTATGCAACTTCTCGCCTTCATTAATAACAAAGACTACAACACAGTAATCGTGAATTTTCTCTTCACTAAATACGATTTCATAACTCGGCACTTCATAATACTTAGGCTTAATCATTATTTATCTCTTCCCGTTTGAGACAAGTTAATGTTTGTTTGAACAGAGTCATCAATTACATTCTGTCTGTTTTCATTAATCATAACAGAGCTATTCTTCTCAAATACAACGTTATACTCTTTATGTTCACTTCTATCATCTAGTAAACGTGCTAAATATTCGCCAAAAAAAGATAGCATAGTGAATAACAGCATAAACAGAAGCGACATAAATACAACGATTGTCGTCCAACCTTCAGCCACCTGATTGTGAAAAATATTTATTAATAACGAATAGAGTGAAAACATTAGTGATAATCCACTTCCCAGAATACCAACAGCGCTCATCCATCGAAGAGGTTTAGTAGAATTAAAAACCATATGATGAAATGTCTCAGCAAGGCCCTGCGAAACAGTTCTTTTCTTCACTTCGTCCTGTGAGATCTCGTAATTTAGAGCGCCGATAGAATAGCCAGTATTTGCCATTCTCATATGAAGCTTGCAATAAAATCTACCTGACTCTGTAATTGCATTTACCGCGCGTCGACTAAGGCAAAACGAACCAGTAGAATTACTGGGCAACGTATACCCTATAGATTTAAGCAGCCGATTACTTAAAATTCTTAGGCATCGATAAGAGACCGATGTTATTTTTGTGGATGTTCCAATAACAATATCAGTTCCAAGTCGCCCCATCTCAACGAATTTTTCAATAAGTTCTTTTTTATCCGTCTCGACATTAAGTACGACGACAAAATCGCCAATTGCGTTCTCGATACCAGCGGCTAATGCCACGTCATTGGAAACTTTTTGAGCGAGCCTTAGATATCTAATGGATTGATAAGTCGAAAGAAGCTTGTCCATCTCATTTTCAGTTGCATCACTAGACTTTTGGTCTATTATTACAATCTCATAGTCGGAATATCGCATATCCAAATAGGGCGAGACTTCTTCTATTAGATTTATTAGTTTTTCTACGCAGTTATCTGCTACAAATACAACAGATACAAATAATTCACTTTTTGTCATTGATCTAATCCAAGTTCTATAATTTTTTGAATTGCATCATATACATTGTCAATTTTTCCACCTAGGACACAATGTAATCCAGGCATTAGATAGTTTTCTTTAAATAGAATAGGTCTTGAGTCGTCAGTATCACTTCTTGGAAGAATCGTTTTCACTTCCCAAAGTGATTCTTTGTATTCAAGCTCTCCTAATATCGGGATATACCTTTTCGCGTCCAATTGCATTTTACGCCAAGCCGTCTCTTTTTTTACTTTAGTAAAATGATCATGAGCGTTTAGGTACGTATCATCACTATCAGTCCATTCATAATGAGGCGTATAGCGGACATGGCTAAACGAATACGCATTTTTAGATGGGAATGGCATGGTAGAAAAGAAAGGACCACACATTATTGTGATTGCAATATCTTTAATCTCATCGGGCACATCTACAATACACATTTCTGTCATTTCATGTCGGAGAGGAATGACAGACAGATCAGAGTTATGAAGTACAGCGTTTAACATTGAATATGTGCAATTAAAAACTTGTTTTGCTGATAGGTTAAACTGCTCGCCATCGTTTTCTAAAATGAGATTAATTCTAGAGTGATTCTTACAGTAGTCTATAGACTTAGCTTCATGGCTTAATAAAATTTCAACATTTTTATCTTTTAGACGATATTGCATGGTTTTCTTAAGAGAATGAGCATTAAATACAAACTCTTTGGTTTTAAATACGCCTTGAATTAGCTTTGGGTTAGTTAATGCTCTAATATGATTTGGAGCAGGATCACAAGGTGCACCAATCCTTTCACAAAACTTCTGAAACTGATGAGGCGTCACTTTCCCTAATTGATTGGAAATCATATAGTACTTGTCAAAGTCGCTATCTATACAATCTTCAAACTCATCTACAAACCGAGGAAATGATATACGCGATCTCAGCGCTGTTAAAATACTTCTAGGATAATGATAGCCATTATGGACACGAGCTTGATTGACATACGAAGCTCGTTGCATTAAGTCAGAGTCTTTTTCAATAACAACAACTGATTTTCCTAATTTAGCGAAAAATTCTGAGATGTATAACCCAAAGAATCCTCCACCGATAATTGCAATGTCTACTTTTTTTTCCATTCTACTTCATTGTCAAAACGACAACGCCTACTAATATAAGTCCTATCCCCAGCATGCTAGAGATAGCTAGTTTTTCTCCAAACGCCACTACAGATATTAAGGAAACAAGAGCAATTGAACCACTCGTCAATACAGGGTGCGCGATGTTTAAAGGAAGATAATGAAGCGCTGCAGCATATAAAACAAAAGCCAGTCCATATAAAGCAACCCCTGCAAGCAAAGGTACATTCGTCAATATCGATAATGGGTCATTGACACTTAGCTTTCTCAAGGGAGAAGAAACAGCCATTTTAATCAATGCACTTGCTGAAGCATTCGAAGTCACACCCAATATTAAGATCAACCATTTCATAATTTAGCCTTGATAAAGTTCAGTCACATAACGAATACTTTTCTCTATATCATCTAACATGCTATCGCTCTCTTTGGTTAACATCTCAATTGTGATCGGCATATTAGGGAAATACCTCTTAATCAAGGGTGCAAGACGCTCTTGATACAGATTATTTTGATAAACTGGTACTAGATCAGGTTCACTTATATGTATATGCCCAATGTAAGTTTTAACTCTTTGTAATGTTTCTTCTTGAACTTCTTCGTTGATACACATTGCCCCAGTGTCTAGTTGCATCTTAATGTTTTCATGATCGACAGCCATTACAATATCAGCGGTTTCAATACTGGTTGTCATAAAGTTTGCGTTATAACGCGAAGGATTGGGCTCTAAGCAAACAGTCACGTTGTGCCTTTTCGCTATATCTCCTAGCCGTCTAAAAAAACTAACTGCGGTGTCGTGAATATCCTGTTTTCCTAAGCCAGAGCAATCTCTATTTCTTGGGGAGCCAAACACTAATAAACGCGCACCTAACTCATCACCAATGGCACAAATACGCTCTAAATGTGAAAGCATCCGCTCTTGCGTCACGGTATCACCGAACACGTTTAATCCCTCTGTACCGAAGAGTAGAGACTGCATTCCTAGAGGACGGATATCCTTTGATAACCAAAAATCTCTTACTCGGCGAACTTCAAACATATTGAGAAGATGCTTTGTATCAACGTATTTAGAAGGCGCAATATCAACATATGATACATTACACTGAGACAATAAGTCTCTTACTTGAGCATCATGCTCCGTTTGCCAAGCGATGTTGGAAATTGATATTTCGGTCATGATTTAGTTACCTGCTCTGATTGTGCATAGGCTCTGATAGCTAACAAGACTTCTTTTTTAGAGTATTGATACTTTTTGTGTGATGAATAAACGTCCCCATAGAGCGTCTGAAAGTCGTAGTTAGCTGGTTGAGATAAAACTTCATTGTCAAAAGTCATATTAAACGCTTCTTGAGCGACTTCTTTGACGGAGATAGGTTCAGAAGTGAGATGAACGAGACGCAAGTTGGCACTAAGAGCAATTTTAATATCACTCCACAGGTTGACCATTGGATAAAATTGGAAAACACCGCGACTATCGATAGCATTGATGTTGTTCTTATTCAAGAAATCGTAAACAATATTCTTTTTTAAATTAGGTCCAACTAAGCCCGGTAGCCTTATTATCAAGTAGTCATCAAAGTTATCTCTTACAAAGTTTTCTAATCGATAACGATTTAAACCATATGGATGCAAACCGTGAGTTTCAACGTGCGTTTTTTCATCGACGCCATTTGCATCACTAAACACATCTACAGTACTGATCAGGATAATTTTTTTGCATCTAGCCTGCTTCAAGCAATCAATGAGTAAGTCGATTGATTGTTGGTCTTTCTCTGGCTCTTTATTTGCCAGCCATTTTACTGCAGGTGCACCTGAGCACACGATGGTATCAAAGCATCGACCTTTGATATCACTGATATTGGTTGAACGGTAGAAGTCTGTGAACGATGTTTGTTTGATGAGTGTTTGTCCAACAAACCCCGTATATCCAATCAGAGCACGCGTTTCGTTCGCCATAATAAATCCTTTACTCATAAAAATCTCATATCGTACCATTAAGCTTACGCTGTGTCTGGGTCAGAGATGAGTCGTTTTGTCTAAGTCAACACGGTGATACGCCGCGCATAATGCGCTCATTGAAAGAGGCATGATTAATGGAAACAAAATAGAAGCAGACATCAGACGTATCACATACATCGTCGACCGGAGCGTTGAAGAGCGATAAATGGATAGCTTGCTTAAAACCGTTGGAAAGTATTGGTAGGTCAATTTGAACAACCTCAGTTCAGTGCACCCCCCCAACACACACAGCAAAGTAATGCTGACGTTAAAAATACTCATAATCACCCAATGGTAAAAGCATACGAAAATGCAGGGATTGTACTCCATCTTTCCCCATAGGGTCGAGAGCAGGAATAAACTTAGCTTTAGCTATCTTCATTGAGCACAAAGATAGAGATATGTCGCTTTAATTCGCAATACCAAAGTGGCACACTGCTCCTATTCTAAACAGGAGGCAAGTCGCTCACTCGTCATGACTAACATCGTCGCAATCACTGCCTGCCCGACCGGCATTGCTCATACTTATATGGCTGCAGAACAACTTGAGAAAGCAGCGAAAAGCTTAGGTATCGATATTAAAGTGGAAACGCAAGGTGCGATGGGCATTGAAAACACGCTATCGCTTGACGAGATCTTGCAAGCAGACTGCGTAGTGGTCGTCTCCGATATCGCGCTTGAAAAAGCAGAACGATTCAGTAACTCAACGATCATTTATCTTGCCATGGAGGACGTCCTTACGGACGCCGAAACGGCGCTAAAAAAGCAACTTCCCCAATGACAGGCGCCTTTGTCTGCTTTTGTTCCCCAGAACAAGGTATAGTGAGCTGGCAAGCTAGGGAGTTAGCAAGGCTATGCTCTCTCTTTAAAAGCCACAGCACTTTTATCAATATTCGTAAAGGCCGTGAGGTTTCCTGTACTGAGGCCTTGTCGATACTCGCTACTGGCACACGCCCTAACGATGTCTGCTTACTCTTGATTGAAGGTGATGACGCAGAGTTAATGTGCTTGGTGCTTGCAGAATACACCAGTAAGCATTGGCACTTGCTTAGCACATCCGCTTTTGCTGCTTCAGCAAGCCGCCAGTCGGCACCGCCATTCAACGTCGCCAACTCAACCATACAGCTAAAGAGCCTTCAGGCTCAATCTACACAATGCGACACTCTCTTAAGGGAAATAGCTAACCTTGTCGCGCCGGCAAATATTTTAGAGCAAACTTGCGCTGCTTTTCAGAGAAGAGAAGCGCAGTCGTCCACCTATATTGATGATCATATAGCATTACCTCACATTATTGACACTAGTATTGTCTATCCCACCATCGTGCTGACTCGCTGTCAGCAGCCGATTATATGGTCGAACGACAAATCCGTTGTACTCTGTATTGCGATCGCGCTGCCGAGTCAGAGTGAGCGAGAAACATTACGTGCCATTAGCCAGCTGTCTCGTCATTTGTCGTCATCAGCATTCCGACAATGGTTAACACACTGCGATGATGCACCCACCCAGTTGACTCTACTCGGCGCTGTGTTAGATCAAGATTGATGGCTCAACCTTCGATATTCAGAAGGGGTTTTTCCTGTTCTCGCCTTGAATACTCTACAGAAATAGTTCACATCATTAAATCCACATCGGCATGCAACATCAACTAAACGAAACTCATACCGCATCAACATAAACTTAGCTCGATCGATGCGTACCCATACAATGTAATCTGCAAGGGTCATATGGCCATACTGTTTAAACAAGCGCGACAGATGACTAGGGCTAATATGAAAGTGAGACGCAATTTCGTTACGGGATAGTGCTTGCTGATAATGCTCTTGAATATAAATACAGATCCCTTGATAGAGATCTTCACCGCGAGAGTGTGCAGTAAGTATAGGCCTATCAACGAGTTGGTGGGTATAGGCTAATAAAGCCTTGATTAAGTACTCATCGGTAAACGCTTTATTTGGCTCTTTTGCCAGTGCATTGAGCGCTTCGAGAATATTATCGACGGCAAAGCCCGCCCGCATGGGGACAGAAAACTTTTGTACACCGTAAAATCCTGCCACATTGCTACGTTTATTCACCAAGCTAAAGCCCAGTTGCCGGCGACCATAAAGCAAACTAAGTACCGAGCAAGAATGCAGCCAATCAGGCTTATTCCAACAGTTAGGAGCGACATACAAGGCGTCACCGCCAGTCAACGTATGTGTTTGAATTCCCTCAGGTGTCGAAATAGTATTTGTATACTCACCAGAGACCACAATTTCTAAACGCGGGAAGTTAACTTGATAACTAAATGGTTCAGGGGCTTGCCAATCATTCGCGAAAACCACACAACCAAAGATCTCGTCCGGAGACTTTAGCAATGCAAGTAAGTTAGAAAAACTTGTCGGTGTTGTGGCTTTCATCGATACCCCTATCTGATGTTTTAGGCTAATGTGAGGGCGCGCGCCCCCCGCGTATCACCAATACCGCCATTATACCTCTTTCATGTCACCTCTCGACTAATGAGCAAGATCACACTAAAAAGGGTTGGTCACAATCATCCAGTAAATGCTATTTCTTTGCACTATTTTCCACCTACTGGTAGGCGCAAACTAATCACTGTGTTCAAAACGAATTGGCAGGAGCCCACCATGATAGCTGAACTGATTAACGAGCGATTAATACTCCTCAACCTTAATGCCACCAGCAAGCAAGATGTATTTAATGAACTCAGCCAAGCCCTTGTTGACAATGGCAGAGTTAAAGATAAAGCAGCGTTTGTCGACGATGTAAATGCCCGCGAAGCATTGGGGAACACAGGCTTTGAGGATGGCATCGCCCTCCCCCATGCAAAAAGTGATGCGGTTATCGCACCTGGTGTTGTCATTGGGATTAGTCGTGCAGGTATTGATTATGGTGCCGAAGATGGCGGCTTATCACACATCTTTTTCATGATAGCGTCTCCTACAAATGGCGGAGACCATCATATTGAAGTGCTCGCATCCTTATCTTCCAAGTTAATCGAGCCCGGCTTCACTCAAGCACTACTCGCCGCGAATACTCCATGTGACGTTATGGCGCTCTTAACCAAGCCGAGCCAGCAGACCGACCACAATGGTCCCACAAAGGGATTGATTATTGGCGTCACTGGCTGCCCGGCAGGCGTCGCGCACACCTATCTTGCAGCGGAAGCGCTAGAGAAAGCCGCTCATGAGTTAGGCTTTGATATTAAAGTCGAAACCAATGGTTCTATCGGTGTAAAAAACACCCCAACTCAAGAGGAAATTCAGCGTGCTGATGCCATCGTTGTTGCCTGTGACAAACAAACCGATATGACTCGCTTTAAAGGCAAACCTGTTATCGAAGTCGGTGTTAAAGAGGCTATTCGAGATGGCAAAGGCTTAATTAACCGAGCGCTAAATGCCGCGCCTTATCAGACCACCGGTGAGTCTACGCAGAGCGCAGCAACAAGTTCATCGTCCTCAGGGTCACAAAACTGGCGGAGTAATCTATATCGCTATTTGATGAACGGTGTCTCGCATATGATTCCTTTTGTGGTCACTGGTGGGCTGTTAATTGCGCTTTCCCTTGCCATTGGTGGTAAACCTACCGAAGCCGGTATGGCTATTCCAGAGGGGAGCGCATGGCAACAAGTGCTTGATGTCGGTGTGATTGCTTTCCAACTAATGATTCCTGTCCTTGCTGGCTACATCGCATATGCCATTGCCGACCGACCAGCTTTAGCTTAATTGGCGGATGGATAGCGAACACTGGCAGCTTTTACGGCGCGGAAGCCGGCACAGGTTTTATTGGCGCTATCATTGCCGGTTTACTGGTCGGTTACTTTGTTAAATGGGTTAGCGGAATCAATTACCATAAATTTCTCCAACCACTCGTGCCCATTATGATTGCCCCTATTACAGGCACGCTATTTATTGCTTCATTATTTATCTTTGTAATTGGCGCCCCTATCGCAAGTCTAATGGACTCTCTCACTGCCATGCTAACAGCGATGAGTACCGGTAATTATATCTTGCTAGGTATTGTGCTCGGTGGCATGGCCGGTTTTGATATGGGCGGCCCTTTCAACAAAGTTGCGTTCCTGTTCTCGGTTGGAATGATTGCCAGTGGTCAAACTCAGTTTATGGGAGCCATGGCCTGCGCCATTCCAGTTGCTCCTCTTGGGATGAGCTTGGCGACCGTGTTAGGCCGCAAGCTTAATATTTTTGAAGCGACAGAGCACGAGGCAGGCAAAGCCGCAGGCGCGATGGGATTGGTTGGTATTTCAGAGGGGGCAATTCCCTTTGCCGCTCAAGATCCTATTGCTGTCATTCCTGCCAATATGATCGGCTCTATGGTTGCAGCAGTCATGGCCTTTAGTTTTGGCGTCACCAACAGTGTTGCACACGGAGGTCCCGTGGTTGCATTGCTAGGCGCAATGAACAAGCCATTCATTGCATTAATTTGTATGGTAGTGGGTGCGGTTGTTACTGCGCTTGTTTGTGTCAGCCTAAAAAAAGCCCGTAAAGCCCAGTGGCTGCAATCAGCCGCCTAAACATGATATAAATACTTGGTTTGTATTTTCATCTTCCGGCCTCTCCCAAGAGGCCGCTTTTCTTTGCCAAAGGTCATCATCTCATGAACAACCTATTTTGTTCTCAGCCTTTTTATCTAATGCGTAACCCAATCCAAACGTATCAATGGGGTAGCCAAACGGCACTAACAGCACTGTTTGGTATTCCAAATCCAACCCAGCAACCACAAGCGGAAGTTTGGATGGGCGCTCATCCTAAAGCCAGTTCCGAAATCAAAGTCGGCGACGCATGGCAATCACTCCATGATACAATTTCAGCATTCCCACAAGCAGCTCTGTCCGAAGCAACCTTCGCGCAATTTGGTGAGTTGCCATTTTTATTTAAAGTGCTCGCAGCCGAGACTGCGCTATCTATTCAAGTGCATCCGAGCAAACAAGAAGCCGAACTTGGCTTCCACAAAGAAAACCAACAAGGTATTCCACTCTCTGCCGCGCATCGCAACTACAAAGATGCGAACCATAAGCCTGAGTTGATCTATGCGCTTACGAGCTTTGAAGCAATGAATGGATTCCGCGACTATCCCGTCATTATCGACCATATCCAGACAATCAATAACGACACCCTAAACGCCTTATTCAAGTCCTTTATCGACGCACCAACAGCAACGTCTCTTGAGCACGCCTTCGGTCAACTACTTGCTCTCAAACAAAAAGAAAAAATGGCAGCCCTTGACGCCTTAATGACAACGGCGACTGAGAACGAAACTGTTGCACCGTTTAGTACTATTACACGCTTGGCAAAACAGTATCCGGGCGATATTGGTTTGTTCGCGCCGCTACTGCTCAACGTCGTGACGCTAAACCCCGGCGAAGCTATGTTTTTACACGCACGCACTCCCCATGCGTATATCCATGGCGTAGGTTTAGAAGTGATGGCTAATTCCGATAATGTGTTACGCGCTGGACTGACGCCAAAACATATTGACGTCAACGAGTTAGTTGCATGTACAAGCTTCTCGCCTATCGCTGAGGCACAGATAAAACTTACCGCTCAACCGACTGAACAGGGTGAATATTACCCAGTGACAGTGCCTGACTTTAATATTGTTCGATACGGCCAAGCACAGCATGTGCAGTGCAATATGCAAAGCGCTGAAATTTTGTTTGCCGTCAACGCACCGCTCACAGTGGTTCACGCCGACCACGAACTCACCATTCAAAAAGGTGAGTCAATTTTTATTCCCGCGTGCACCCAAGTCTACACACTGCATTGTGACGGAGATGCAGTTAGGGTCAGTAATACCACCAGCGCGTAAACTAACGCGCTGAAACTCGGTCGCTGGCCAATAAAACTGGATGAGTATGCCCCATGAGGATCAAGGTTACGATTGGGGCCTGCTAGCTCAGTATCCAGTTCCCACTTAACGTGCGTAGCCACAAGCTCCCTGTGATGCCTTTCACGATTTACAACTCACTCAATAAAAACTAAGAGTTTTTCCTAGTTCAACTAAGCCGTCTTCTCAAGAGCACGGCTTTCTATCGCCGTATACTGCCTAGCGTCTTATTTACTTACTTAACGAGCGTACTTATGTTGAACTTTCTCGACCAAGTCAGAAAGCCCACATTAGATTTGCCTGTCGAACAGCGCAGAAAAATGTGGCTAAAGCCTTTCTTACAATCCTACCTAGTGGTGTTTATTGGCTACCTAACCATGTACCTAGTGCGCAAAAACTTTAATGTTGCCCAGAACGACATGATCAATCAATACGGTCTCTCCATGACCGAGTTGGGTATGATAGGCCTAGGGTTTTCCGTCACCTACGGCATTGGTAAAACGGTCGTTTCCTACTACGCCGACGGCAAGAATACAAAGCAGTTCCTCCCGTTTATGCTGATCCTATCTGGTCTTTGTATGCTTGGCTTCAGTTTGAGCTTGGGGGGCGGAAGCATCAGCCTCTTTTTAATGGTCGCCTTTTACTCTCTTAGTGGCTTCTTCCAGAGCACAGGCGGGCCATCAAGCTACTCAACCATTACAAAATGGACACCGAGCAATAAGCGTGGTTCATACCTTGGACTCTGGAATATGTCGCATAATGTCGGCGGTGCAGGTGCTGCGGGTGTCGCTTTATTTGGCGCTAACGTCTTTTTCGACGGTCATGTCATTGGCATGTTTGTCTTCCCTGCAGTTATCGCGATTATCGTTGGTGCCATAGGGATGCGATATGGCAGTGACTCACCGGAAGCCTATGGACTCGGTCCTGTCGAGGAGCTTTTCGAAGAACCAATCAGTGATGAGGACCGAGAAGCCGAAGAAACCAAGATGACCAAGAAGGAGATGTTCCTCAAGTATGTCTTGAAAAATAAGGTGATCTGGCTACTTTGTTTTGCCAATATTTTCTTATACATCGTACGTATTGGTATTGACCAATGGTCGACCGTTTATGCCTATCAAGAGCTTGGCTTTTCGAAAGAAACCGCTATTTCTGGCTTTACCATGTTTGAAGTCGGAGCGTTGGTCGGTACGCTGATGTGGGGCTATCTCTCTGATCTTGCTAACGGGCGCCGAGCACTTGTGGCGTGTGTCTCACTGGGGCTGATTGTGATGACCCTAGAGTTCTATCAGTACGCGACAAGTGAATTTATGTACTTATCGGCACTGTTTGCACTCGGATTTTTGGTATTTGGCCCGCAGCTATTGATCGGCGTTGCCGCCGTTGGCTTTGTGCCGAAAAAGGCGATCAGTGTCGCTGATGGCGTAAAAGGTACCTTTGCTTATTTGATTGGCGATAGCTTTGCGAAACTGGGATTAGGGATGGTAGCCGACGGTACGCCGATTTTTGGACTGACAGGATGGAAAGGCACCTTTGCTGCACTCGATGCGTCAGCACTCATCTGCTTGGGTCTACTCGCGATGGTGGCGATTGCTGAAGAGCATAAAATCCGCAAAAAGAAAAAAGCCATGAAGCTAAACGCTCAACTCTAGCTACTCATGATGAGAGCCTCTCAAGGCTAGATAGCTATCTATTGATATACCACATTGCATTAGCGTCATACTGGCGCTAATGTACTGCTTTTTGCAGGCAAACTATGATCAACGTTGTACTGATTGACGATCATCGAATCGTACGGTCCGGTTTTGCTCAACTGTTAAACATTGAACCTGATATTACCGTGATCGGTGAATTTGGCTCGGCAAAAGAAGCACATCACCAGCTTCCCGGCTTACCGGTACACGTTTGTATCATGGATATCTCCATGCCTGAAGAAAGCGGCCTGCACCTGCTCGAGCAACTCCCCTCTAGCATCAACGCGCTAATGCTAAGCGTACATGACTCAGCGAGCATGATAGAAAGAGCGCTACAGTTAGGCGCGAAAGGATATTTAAGTAAAAACTGCCATCCAGATGAACTTATTCAAGCGGTGAAAACCGTCGCACATGGCGGCTTTTTTGTCACCAAAGATATCGCCTTACAGCTGGCCTCACCCGAAAAAGCGATGTCTAACCCACTCTCGAGCCTCACACGTCGCGAACAACAAGTCGCCACCTTAATAGCCAAAGGATATACCACCAAACACATTGCTGAAGAACTAGGGATTAGCCCGAAAACTGTACATGTTCACCGTGCTAACGCGATGGAAAAACTCGCAGTCGACAATAACGTATGTTTAGCGAAAATACTCCAGCAGGATGTATGAACAGAACAACGATGACTTGGGCTATCAACACGCTCGGCATTCTATGCTTTGTCTTTTGTGCTTGGATAAGCCTATGGGTGATCAGTCGTTTTTTACTGCCATCAGATACACTTACGGTCGTGTTTTTTCCTTTTGCGCTCCGTCTTGGGCTTATTCTGAATAGCCGTCGTATTTATTGGGCCGCAACATACTTAGCCGAGTGGCTCGCATTAATAACACTCTATCGCTACCTTCCGGCTCAAAGTACGTTCCACTTGTGGTTACTGAGTGTACTTTCTTGGCCAATCTGCCATCAGCTGATCGTCTATACCACTCCGCGTCACTGGTCGTTTTTGTCACTCGCAAGTGTTGCCACGATTATCCATAGTGCCGCCATTATCACTGTAGGGTACAGTTTAACAGACGATAAAACACTGTTACTCCTCGCACCATTAACAGCAATGCTCATTGCTCTACCATGCTGTTATTTAATAAAATTTTACTTATTCTCAAAGCCGTGGGGCGTCATTTCTGCGCGTATTGCAGGCGCGCCGATACATTTTCATTGGCGAAACGGCCTAATTTGCACCACAGCGTTTATTCTTAACTTATTGATTCAAACTCAATTACCGCCGGCACTCAACCGTTTTGCACCATTTTGTTTAGCGATTCCTATTATTCTGTTCGCACTCAAATATGGCTGGCAAGGCGCATTTCTTGCGACGTTATTTAATAGCTTAGCCTTAATTTCAGCGCATGTAGGTGGCGATGCAACCGCGCAAACAATAGAATTATTGTTATCCCTTTCAGTACAAACCGTCACCGGCATTGGTTTGGGGCTTGCGGTTCAACGTCAGCAAAACCTCACTCAAGATCTGCAACAACAGCTAAACAAAAACCAGTATTTATCGCGCCAACTCGTCAGTACCGAAGAAAAAATCCGCCGCCATATTGCACGTGAGTTGCATGATGAAGTGGGTCAAAACATCACGGCCATCAAAACCCACGCAAGCATCATTAAACGGCTCGATGGTGCTAAAACTTACATGCCTTACCTTCAAGTCATTGACGATATGTCGATGAACATCTATCAATCCACCAAAACACTCCTATCACAGTTGCGCCCTACCGTTTTAGATGACGTGGGTTTTGATGATGCTATCGCGCAACTCATTCATGAAATGGGATTTGCTGCTAAAGACGTTGAGGTCGACCTTACAATCACACACCACCACCCTGTCAGTGATACTGTGCGCGTCACTGTGTATCGTATTTGCCAAGAGGCATTAAACAATATCCACAAGCACGCTAATGCCAAACGTGTCGAAGTCACTATAACACTCGATCGAATCTCTCAGTTGCAAGTCACTGACGATGGTTGCGGCTTTGTACCACGAGAAGCGGTTAACGGCTTTGGTCTGAAAGGGATCCGTGAGCGTGTGGTTGCCATGGGCGGTGCTTGTAATATTCAATCGACACCGAGSGGAACTCGCCTTTCCGTATCACTGCCACACATTCCCTAGCCATGAATAGTATGACAATACAGACATCCCACGACTCACTCTATACCTATTGGCGCCGCCATATTATGGTGGGAATGTATCTGGGCTATGCAGGATTCTATTTAACCCGCAAGACACTCAGTGCTGCCTCACCAGCGCTTATTGCCAACCTAGAGATTGATGTAGCCCATATCGGCCTTATGGGCACGCTATTTTCGTTGACTTACGGCGTCTCGAAGTTTGTGTCAGGCATGGTTGCTGACCAAACGAATTCTGGTTTTTTCATGAGTATCGGGCTGATATTAACAGGCGTAATTAGCCTTATCTTTAGTCAGATGCAGAGTGTTGCAGCGTTAACCACATTGTGGGTGGCAAATGCATGGTTTCAAGGATGGGGATGGCCAGCATGTGCAAACCTACTAACCAGCTGGTACTCGCGCAACGAGCGAGGCGTATGGTGGGCTATTTGGAATACCGCTCACAATGTTGGCGGTGCTGTTGTGCCGGTGCTTGTCGCGTATTTGGTCCTCCATGTGAACTGGCAAGCAGGGTTTGCCTTACCCGGCGTCATGGCGATAGTCATTGGGCTGCTATTACTTTTTTATCTGCGCGATAAGCCTAAATCACTCGGACTACCGAGTGTTGGTGAGTGGCGCAAAGATAAGCTCGAACTGTTTCACGAGAAGGACAGCCCTTCCTTCACTTATCGCACCATTTTTTATCGGTACGTACTTAAAAACCGTTATTTATGGCTACTCGCCGTGAGCTATATAATGGTGTATATCGTCCGTACCGCAATTTACGATTGGGGTAATATCTACCTTACGCAACAACACCACTACAGCTTGATTCAAGCCAATATCGCTTTAGCCATGTTCGAAGTGGGTGGAATACTCGGTTCACTTGTCGCAGGCTGGGGCTCTGACCGAGTCTTTGCCGGAAACAGAGGGCCTATGTGTATTCTATTTGCTACTGGTATTTTTCTCTCCGTAGCAGCATTCTGGTTGTTCCCATTTAGCGATATCGTCATTCACGCGCTGTTGCTATTTTGCGTCGGCTTTTTTGTGTTTGGCCCGCAAATGCTCATTGGTATGGCACAGGCTTTGTCGGTATTTTTGCCTACTTGGGCGCAGCTGCCGCTGGCTATCCGTTAGCACTGATTATTGGAGCTTTTTCGTGGCAAGGCTTTTTTATCGCCATAGCGCTATGCGCAGTGACCATCGGACTGGTGCTGCTTCCTTTTTTAAGAATGCAGATTACCGAACAAACTTAGGCTAAACCCCACATTTACGATGAAAAATCTGTGACGGAATCTGTATTTGTTTTACAAGTCAGCATGTAGCGATTACGATTGATTATGTGTCTGCTTCTGCGGACTCACATGTATTAATACAGAGAAATCATGGAGAGACAGATGAAAAAAGTTGCAACAGGTTTAATCGCCATGCTGTTCGCGGCCAGTACCATGGCAGCAGTAGAAACGGCTCCCGGTGCTGCAGGTAGTGCTGGAGCGGGTGCGGGCGCAGCTGGCGCTGGTGCGGGTGCAGCAGCAGCAGGTGGTGTTAGTGCCGGTGTAGTGGCAGCTGGCGTAGCCGCAGCGGCGGCTGTTGGCGTTGCTGTTAATGCAGCAGATAACGACGATGGCGGTACAACCACTACCGTAGCAGCAGAATAAAACGAGTTACACTCTGCATTTGGCCGCCGAGCATAAGGAAATCTCGGTGGCCCACTTCGTTTTAGCGCTTGACGAGAGTACCTCCTACCCTATCGCACCCAGACTAAACACTTTTACCTATGATAAAAATTGCGCGTCTCTTCGGCCTACTCTTTTTAACAAGTCTCACTGTAGGATGCACACAACGCATTAAAGACTTCGGCGAGTCATTTAAATTTGCCTACCATGGATACCCGAACGTCACCAAGAGCTGGGAGGAAATTCAGCGCCTGCCCTATGCCAGCATGTATGCGCAACTCGATGGCGGTCCCCGAGGTTTTTTGGTTCTTGGTTTTGTGGAGCCAAGCCAACATCCTGCACCTAACTTAAAATGGCTCTCAGCCGAAAATGAAATGTTAGTAACACGAGATGGCAGGCTAGTTAAAACGGTAAACCTTACCCAAGGTAACTTGATAAAAACTATTTACGACTCTCCCGACCCACTCAGCTACGGGCTATTGGACTTACCCATGCCACAGTCATGGTCTTATCATATTGATTGGCAGCCCAATAATCACAGTGGTTATCAAGCACGCGCTACCTTTGAAAGGGGCGAGACAAGCACATTAGACTTTAATGGTACACCCATTAAAACTGTTTCTTTTTATGAGAAAATTTCCATTCCAGAGCTTAACAAGCAATATACCAATCGATACTGGGTCAATGCACAAACAGGCAGGCTGATTCAATCACATCAATATCTCGCACCAGAGCTACCTGCAGTTACCCTCACATATTTGAAAGACTATCAAAGCGAGGATTAAGCCATGTGGCGTTCAGTTATTTATATGACTCAGTTCGTTGTCACCCTAATAATCTGTGCACCAGCATTCGCACAGCCACAAGGTTTTCAGGCTGGTGATTCAACGCAAGACAAACCAATGACTCCGTCAACTATCATCACCACGCGTGACGGTACAAAACACTCGTTTATACAGCCACCACAACTTGCAGATGCCGTACTCACTGTCGCCTACTCACAATATCACTCACTCGACAACATCTACTGGCCGGCAGCAGGGCTCTACCAATCTGTTTGGAGCGAAAACACTAAACGCGAGGCGCTAAAACCGGTGGCTCGACAAGTTAGGGTACAAAAAGGCGAATTAAAACAACAATGGTTAGCATTGTATTCTGCATTGCTAAACCTCAGTATTGGAAAGCGTATCGATATTAACATCGATCCTGATTATGTGCGCCTATCAAAAGAGACAAACCCAAAACTCGATGGGCAATGGCACATTCAATTACCAACACGACCAAAGCAAGTCCTTCTACTAGGCGCGATAGACAAGCCGGGCTTTTATCCTTGGCGCGTGAGGACTTCTGCCGCGACCTACTTAAAGGATGCCGCCGATCAGTTACATGGACAGTCTTATGCTTGGGTGGTCAAACCAAGCGGTCATGCCGAGAAACATCCTATTGCCTACTGGAACAAGCAGCACAGTGACATTTTACCGGGTTCTGTCATTTATCTACCTTTGTCAATTAAAGACACACCGATCGATCCAAATCAGAGCGTGCTGATGTATTTGAAAAATAGGCTAATCCCATGATGACATTTAATGCTAATTATCGCCGACGTCGACTTTTCTGTACGTTAGTACTTATTGCACCGCTAACCGTATGGGCTGATGAATTTGATTATCCTGAACTCAACCACTCCCAATACGATTTTGGTGGCGTGGGCCTATTGCAGATGCCCACCGCACGCTCGCTGCCAGAGGGGGGCTTTGCACTAGGAACCACGTATAATGACGACTACGTCCACTTTTACACGTCACTCCAACTCTTTCCATGGTTAGAAACCACCATTCGCTATACACAGGTCCATGATCTGCTCTACAGTGACGACCCAAGCTTCAGTGGTGACACCAAATACACGGATAAGAGCATTGATGGCAAACTTCGCCTTCTACAAGAAAGCTACTGGCTACCTGAAGTTGCTATTGGCTTTCGGGATATCGGTGGCACAGGTCTATTCGATGGCGAATATCTCGTTGGCTCAAAACGTGCTGGACCATTTGACTTTTCGTTAGGCGTGGGTTGGGGATATATGGGAAACCGCGCTAATTTAACTGGGAATAAGCATCTATCCGCAGATTGTGGTCGTGATACTGCCTACGCCGGCAATGGTGGCACTGTTGACATCGGTCGAATGTTTACCGGCTGTGCATCACTGTTCGGAGGCATTGAGTATCAAACGCCATACGCGCCGCTTAGCCTTAAACTTGAGTACGATGGCAATGATTATCAATCGGACTTCGTTACTACCAATGCTTCTCCGATGGCCGTCAGCAGTGACTGGAATATTGGTGCCACATACCGCTTAGGAACATGGGGAGATGTACAACTAGCGTATGAGCGCGGCACCACCGTAACTGCTGGCGTAAATCTATATACAAACTTCAACCAAGTAACACCGTTTTGGCTCGACAGCGCCACACCCACTTACGCTCCAGAAGCAACAACGGAAAAGTTGACAGAACAAGAGTGGCAACGCCTCAGCGAACAGCTTGCTCATGTTGCTGGCTATCAAAACAACCAACTTTTCTACGACGGACAAACCGTGACCCTCTCAGGGGAACAAGCTAAATATCGCGACCGAGCAGAAGGTAAAAATCGTGCAGCAACGCTGATTGCGAACACGGGTATAGAAGCAAAACAGTACCGTATTGTCGAGCAGCGCTTACGCCAACCGATCACTGAAACGCTTATCTCAGCCGATACGTATGCCACACTGGTTGACATTGCCTCTCTCGACAAAAAGCAATACAATCAGGCATTTACACCCAGCGAGACCATTAAGCTTGCCTCTTACGGCGAACAGAAAAGCGATGGTCGTAAACACATTCGCGCAGGGATTGCGCCTGTGTTTATTCAATCCATTGGTGGGTCAGAAAGCTTTTACATGTATTCACTTGGCATCAGCGGAAACGCTGATGTACATGTTACCGATCATTTACTTGCCTCATCAAGCTTATACATCAATATCACTGATACCTACGACAAGTTTAAATACACAGTACCCCCCGATGGTACCGACCTTAAACGGGTGCGAACACTCAACCGACAATACCTTGAAGATACAGTGCGCATGACGAACTTGCAGCTGACTTATCTAGATCACTGGCAAGATAATTGGTTTGGACAAGCCTACGGCGGTTATCTCGAAACCATGTTTGCCGGTGTAGGGGGTGAAGTGCTTTATCGACCGATGAACAGTGCATGGGCAATCGGTATCGATACCAACTATGTTAAACAGCGCGAGCCGGGATCGGCTCTCGGCTTGTATGCGGACGAAGTTCAACCAGCACGAGGTAACGACCGCGCATTTCGTGTTCAAACAGGCACTATCACAGGCCATGCCTCACTGTATTGGCAAAATCCTCTCGGGCTTTTTGACGGTATGCTTGCTAAACTAAGCGTTGGGCGTTACCTCACTGAAGACAAAGGGATGACGCTAGAGCTATCAAAACAGTTTAACAGCGGTATACTCGTTGGTGCTTATGCAACCAAAACGGATCTGTCAGCCGAGGAGTTTGGAGAAGGTAGCTTCACCAAAGGTTTTTACGTTTCGATTCCTTTTGATTTGCTCTCCGTCAAGCCTACTACAGCAAGAGGACGCATCGCGTGGCAACCACTCCAACGAGATGGAGGCCAAAAGCTTAACAAAAAGTATTCACTGTATGAGATAACCGATGGCCGTTCACCTTGGTACACGCGATCGATCTCACACTAAGTACAATAGCCTTCCAAGCTTGACTATGCGTCGGCGACACATTGTACTTATCGTTGACCATAGCGGCCCCAAAAGGAAGCAACCGTGCTAGTAACAGTTTTGGACTTGGCTTTTTTGTTTTTTTTCTCTCTGGCTTCTCTCTTTATCCTGAGAAAAGGAGCCAGACGCGTTGGCCTTATTGATAAGCCAGATTTTCGCAAACATCATGAAGGCGCAGTACCGCTCGTGGGTGGTATCGCGATATGTATTTCTTTACTGTATTTTTTGCTGAATAATCCCGACATTATTCCTCATACGACTCTCTATGCCTCTAGCATTGTGGTACTGGTAACACTAGGCGCGCTCGACGATAAATATGATGTCGACTTTAAAATTCGATTTGGCGTCCAAGGTTTGCTAGCGGTTGCAATGATCATGCTTGGCAATATCGAGCTAAGCCGGCTCGGTGATATTTTTGGCATCGGCTACATCAAACTTGACCTAATGGGTTACGTGCTCACAATCCTTGCCGTTATTGGCGCCATCAATGCCTTTAACATGGTCGATGGTATCGATGGCTTACTCGGCGGTCTCTCCACCGTGACTTTTGCGAGCCTTGGGGCACTGCTATTTCTAAATGGCCACAGCGCAATGGGTTATTTATGCATCGTGCTCACAGTGATCATTATGCCCTATCTTGTACTTAATCTGGGGTTGCTCGGGCGTAAGCGAAAAGTATTTATGGGTGATGCGGGGAGCATGCTGATCGGCTTTACCGTAGTATGGTTTTTGCTCTTGGCAAGCCAAAGTGAAACGCATGCAGCAATTCGCCCAGTAACAGCATTATGGCTGATAGCCTTACCGTTAATGGACATGGCAACCATTATGTTTAGGCGGCTAAAGCGTGGTGATTCACCATTTAAGCCCGATCGCGAGCACCTTCACCATATTTTTCAGCGCATTGGGCTTAGCTCTCGACAAACCTTAGCGCTGATTTGTTTGCTCGCCGGCGTATTGGCAGTAATAGGCATTATTGGCGAACTGTTTCACGTGCCCGAGCACATTATGTTTGTGGGCTTTTTGGTGTGTTTTTTCGCCTATTGTATGATGTTGCGTTACATTTGGCGGATCACAACATTTTTACACGCAAAGATGGGAAAGAATGAATTTAACGATGGGGCAAGAGCCCTAGGACCTAGGTCCTAGGCTCCGGAAAAATATAGCTTGCATGAGCGAAAACGCTATTATGCATCACGATAATAATTTGATAGCCGATAGAGGGAATGACGTTGTTACTCACTTCGCGCCAAACACTCGTTAACTGCTTATGTTTTGGTTATTTTGCCACCTTGCTCATCACACCAGACTCGTACAAGTACACCGCTGTGTTACTCGCAATTATGGCGGTATTATTACTGCCAAAAACATGGAAAGCGCTAAAAAACCGCCCTGCCCTCTTAATAGTCGGTGCATTTCTGCTTTATGTCATCGTCACTGTAGTCTTCGCCATACCAGGTGCGAATTACGAACAAATGGATATACCTAGCCGCCTACTATTAGCGATCATGGTTTTTGCCTTATTACTTACCACCCCGCCCTCACTTAAAGCGGTGCTGTATGGCTGCACCATGGGTGCATCGGCCATCGGGGTARTTGCGCTTTATCAACACTACATGCTGGATATACGCGCTCTGGCATCGGGCGGGTTCATGCCTATTCAAGTGGCTGGCATGGCCGCAAGCCTCAGTATTTTCAGTATTTTTACGTATATTTATAGTTGCCAACACGCACTGCCAACATTAAAGAAATTCGCATTTCTTGGGATTACGCTCGGGTTTATTGCCACATTATTGAGCGGAGGACGTGGTTCGTGGGTTATCACTCCCTTTGTGGCATTATGGGTCGTCATATATTACAGAAAAACATTTAGCCCAAAAGACTATGTCGCGATTGTTGCCAGTATCACACTGATTATTGCCACCGCGCTGGTGCCCGCGTTAAACAGAGCGGGGCTCGTATTCTCAGACTTGAACCAATACCAACAAGCCACCCAAACTATTGCGCCGACGCAAACCACCGAGAACACACCAATATCTGCCACCTCAGATCCAACATCAGAAGGAGAACAGGCGGCAAACACACCAACCGTTAAAAGCTCCTCAGGAATACGAGTGGAATTATGGAAAACGGCCCTGCACTTATTTGCTGATAACCCAATCGCGGGAACCGGCTATACCTACTACACGCAACACAAGCAGCAGGTGGTTGATCAAGGATATGTCGATCCGATAGTGATGCACTTTAGTCGCGCCCATAACCAGTTGTTAGAAGAGCTGCAAGTGAAGGGATTAATTGGCGGCATCACGTTTCTTTGCTTGCTTATCGCGCCTTGGCTCGCGACTAAAAAAGTACATGTACCCGCGTGCCCATCCAATCAACTCGCCGCAGTGATGCTGCGTTGCCACGTGGTGCTGATAGCCGGTTACATGCTGACGCAACACTACATCAACCATCACTCGGGCATTTTGTTCTTCTCACTCGGAGTGGTGATCTTTGCGAGCATGGCGTTGCGGGGAAAGACTAGAGACTAGGAAAAAGAATACCGATTTCGGAATACGGAATACGGAATACGGAATACGGAATACGGAATACGGAATACGGAATACGGAATACGGAATACGGAAAAAGCCTATCGTGCCGGCGCCTATAGATAAAGGCCTAAGCGCGGCTTTACGCTCTTCCTAGCCTCTAGAAGCGCAGAGTCTCGTCTCTTTCTGTATTCCGTATTCGAGTTTTTAAAAAATACAGAGTAAAGAAAAAGCAAGATCCCCAGTACAAGCACGCGGTACGGAAAACACATGAACATCCGCGCCATAAAAGGCTTCCCTGCTCGAATGAAAAATACTCTTGATCCATCTCGAGCATCACTCTCTAACGTTGAATACTGGCTTAAAACTCTTCTCTTGCTTTAATAAATTCAAAATCATTAAGATAGCCCCGCAGATAAAAACAGAATTCCGTAACTGCGAAGCATTTCGTAGAGTTTTTCAGGCACTATTTTAACACAAGCGATATTGTATCATCAGCCAAGCCTTTCATGATCTCAGTGCGAGAAAAGCACGCAATAAAGTCAGAGCGTGGACGTGTAACCAATTGTAAACTCGAAAAAACGTCGATAGCTTCTTTTTCATTGCAAGGTGAAAATATTGCTGCATTATCGATATTCTCTTGAATAAATTTTGCGGCAAAACCGCCAACTCCTGCCCAAACTGGCTTTCCAAGTGCAGCATACTCAAAAACCTTAGAGGGAAGCACTTTTTTAAAGGCGTCATAGTCATTCAAGTGCAAAAAAAGGACATCAGCCCCCTGGTAGAGCTCAATTAACTCCCCTCGTGAAACCGGATCGATTAGTTCCACGTTAGTACAGCCAGCACTGTGGATCGCTTCAACTAAGTGCTTTCGTCTGCCTCCATCACCGATGAGCTTAAATTGCAACTTTTCTTCGAAGTGTTTTGCTAGATTTGGAATTATATGGTGCAACCCTTGACCTTCCCCCATGTTTCCTGCATAGATGACTTCTGGTATTTTGAGCGCACTAGGCTGCTCAACTTCCGGGCTGGCTTCAATAAAAGCTTCATCTATGCCATTGGTAAAAAGGCTAAATGCTTGATGAGGGTAACGATGCTGAAAGTAAGGCAAGAAACCACCGGACACCAAATTAACTTTACTCGCTTTTCTGATAGTCCATCGTTCAATAAGCGAAAAAATAGGCTTCATTATCCAAGCTAGCTTTCTAGGCAATACATCCTTGATCGTATCTACAAAAATATCGCGAATATCTAGATATAACGGTACTTTCTTGCATTTTGAGACCCAAGCTCCCAACGCAGCAGTCATTAGCCGAGAGCTGCTGGCATAAACGAGGTCATAATCGTTCCCCTTTACTAACTTATTGACTTGACGCGCATAAGTAACAAAAGCTTTCGATTGGTCCAGCATCCCACTTTTGTGAGAAGGTAAAGCCACACGATGAATTCTCAAGCCAGAAGATGTTTCCTGCTTAGGGGCATCCACACTAAAGCTAGAGTAGCGATTAGGTAGCGTAGTTATCACGGTAATTTCGGAGCCTTTAGGCAGTTTTTTTTGTATCGCTTCGACCAATGCTGTATTACGAAAAGAGCCTGCAGATAAATCAGGTTGAAAATGAAAACTAAGAATTAAAACTTTCAAGTCTCACTCCATGAAATGTGAGTTATTAGTTCATTAGATTGGAAGGTTACAACGAGACAATAATTCGTAACAGAGGAACCAAAGCCAGGATGCCACTCACTAGACTTTTGCTTCACTACACCACCTTCGAACCTTAATTCAACGACCTGCCCATTCTGCAGATAGCCTTTCCAATGACTTCCATCCACTCGTTCAAGACACACCGCTGGGTGAACATGAAAATAAGCTCTGGCGTGATTAAAAAGGCCTGCTACTTTATCTTTAATTACTAACGAATTTAGGTTAGCAATCCACTGGCGCTGGTGTGTTACCTTGCCACGCAAGCGTTGATAGCCATCATGAGCAGCCCTAACTTGAACTAGGTAACTGTTGTTTGTGATACTAAGCTCGCTCAGCTTTGCCCTTCGAGCCACACGAAAGCCGGCCCAAACCTCAGACGAGTTTTGTCCATCAATTTCAACTGTATTGTGTGCAGACGTTGCACGCTGTTGCTGACGCTCAATTCCTTCTCCATATTGAGATATTCCTGAGTTCACCAATACACGCTGACCAAAAAGGCTCAGTTCAAAACTGAGTGTATCAGCATGAGCATGGCCTGGTTGATAGTCAGGACCCACCGAAGCAACATCTAGCAGGATGCGATGTTGCTCCGGCCAATCAATCACTGCGTAACCGCTAGCTTTCATATGGTTATATTGCAAGGAAGCACTACCGTGGCCTATATCAACACTCGGATTACAACCTAGCTGTTCGGCGTAGCATTCCAACTGCTCTAAGGTTGGCGCGATACCCAGAGCAGCATCGTTAAAAAAAGCAATATCACCATCTGGGTGGACCAATTTACGCAACCATCTTACACCTTGCGTGATCACTCTCCTCCAGTACTCAACTCGCTCATCGAAAATCGCTAACTGAGTCTGTTGTTGCAACTGTACGAGGTCACACATATCCCATAGAAGTATTGCGTGGTACATAGGGGACAATTCGTAGTGCCCACCATCGATTAAGAATTGTTCATCAACCTCTTGGTCTAATATTCTTAGGCCTTCCTTTAACCAAGTATCTCCTTGTCTTCCACCCAAAAAAGTTCCGACAAAAACTAATGCCTTTGCATTGGCAAAGAGATGGTTCGCGAGTATATGAAATTCAAGCTGTTGTATTAGCGCATCAGCTTGGCAAGCCAAAGAACGCAACCAATGCCTATCCATGGCATCCGGTGATAAACGACTAAAGAACTTAGTCCAATTGACTATGCGCAAAGACAAGCAATAAGGCTCCCACCCATTACCCTGGAGTGGTGGATTAGCAGCAATCCAATTCTCAACAAGCAGTGAGCATAGTTCGTCACGAGTGCTCGCGCCTACGGCGTTAAGATCATCCTGATAATGTAAGTTATACAACCACAACTTAGAAAACCTATGATCGTTCCATCCACTCGTTAAATCACCAGTTTCTCCTAAGAAACTGAAGGTTTCACCATCATCGGTGGCAGGTAAAAAAAACGCAGCGCCCGACCAAGGGCCTAATACGCCACGTATTTTAGGCTCTGACAAGTTTTTTAAGCGAGGCTTCCGCATTTTGTAGTAAATACGATAAGCCAACTGCTTTATTTTAAGGTAGCGTATCGTATGTAAAATAAGGAGTACGCGTTTCATTGAGTTTTCAAAAACTCCACGATGCGCTGGCAAGCCTTGCCGTCACCATAGGGGTTATGTGCTTGTGACATTTTTTGGTAAAGCTCTTGATCATCGAGTAATTCTTGTACCGCTTGACGAATCACACTAGATTGTGTCCCTACAAGACGAACCGTGCCGGCATCCACTGCTTCAGGCCGCTCAGTAGTATCACGCATAACTAATACCGGCTTACCAAGTCCTGGGGCTTCTTCTTGGACGCCACCACTATCAGTCAACACCAGGTAAGCATGTTGCATCAAATACACAAAGGGTTCATAGCCTAGTGGAGCAATCAAATGTACGTTTCCTAAGCCACCTAGCAAACGGTTGACCGGCTCTTGTACATTTGGATTAAGGTGAACGGGATAAATAAAATGGGTGGTAGGGTTTGCCTTTGCTAATTCTCCTAAAGCTTCACAAATATTTTCAAAACCCCCGCCAAAGTTCTCGCGTCGATGGCCTGTTACCAACACATAGCGGTTTTGAATGGCTTTAGAATCGAGTCCGGCTGACAATAACGTTGTACTAATTTGCTTTTGCAAATCAGGTGACTTCGCGATTTTCTCAGACACCCACAACAGCGCATCAATGACAGTATTACCGGTAATCACCACTTGGTTTTCACTAATACCTTCAGATAGCAGCGCATTTTGATTGCGCTGGGTGGGAGCAAAATGCCAATGCGCCAATCTACCTGTTAGCTGTCTATTGGCTTCTTCCGGCCAAGGAGAATACAAATCTCCTGTCCGTAAACCTGCTTCTACATGCCCCACTGAAGTTTGTTGATAAAAGGCTGCTAAAGTCGCCGCAAAAGTAGTAGCGGTATCACCATGTACTAACACTAAGTCTGGCTTAAAATCCTTTAGCACATCCCGTAACCCAAGTAATACCTTGCTGGTAACATCATATAGATCCTGCCCCGGCTGCATCACATTCAGATCATATTCAGGTTGCAGCTCGAACAAGGATAAAACCTGATCAAGCATTTCCCGATGTTGCGCTGTAACAGCTACGCGAGTTTCGAAATACGCATCAACTTTTAGCGCCTTAACTAAAGGCGCCATTTTGATTGCTTCTGGGCGTGTTCCAAAAACTAACAATACTTTCATACTTTTGTCACTCCACAGAAGTCGAGTACTTGACCTTCCACTTTAAGATCTTTGAATTCTCGGTGCGCAACTAAAAATACCACTAAGTCTGCCTTATCAGCGGCCTCCTGCCAAGAAGTCAGAGAAATATTAGCGTGCGTTTCCAAGTTTGGTTCTACAGCCAAAGGTTGAATATTCGTTGCAACTAACTGCTGAAATACCCAAAGTGCCGGAGATTCGCGTAAATCATCAATATTGGGTTTAAACGCTAGCCCCATGCAGGCTACTTGTGGAGCTCTGCCATTTTCTGCTTTGAATCGAGCAACTTCGGTCTGAACCTTTTCTACTACCCATTCGGTTTTACGTATATTTACCTCACGACCGGTACGAATTAATTGTGCATCTTCTCCACCTTCATGGACAATGAACCAAGGATCAACGGCAATGCAATGTCCACCGACTCCCGTCCCAGGTTGTAGAATGTCAACTCGCGGGTGACGATTAGCAAGGCGAATTAACTCCCATACATCAATGCTAAACTTGTCACACAGCAGTGAGAGTTCATTAGCGAATGCGATATTGACGTCACGGAAGCTATTTTCGGTTAGCTTAGCCATTTCAGCGGTTCGTGCAGTGGTAACTAAAACTTCACCGTTAACGAACGTACGGTAAAATTCTGCGACCTTTTCACTTGCAACTGGTGTTATACCACCCACAATACGATCATTCTCCACCAATTCACGCATAATATGGCCCGGCAAAACGCGTTCTGGGCAGTGGGCGATATGCACAGCTTCAATATCAACGCCTGCTTCTCGCAGCACATCTGCCACTTTTTCAGTCGTTCCTACTGGTGAGGTAGATTCCAGAATCACTAAGTCACCTGCTTTGACTACTGGCGCAATAGAGCGCGTAGCATCTAAGACATAATCAATATTGGGAACATATCCCTCATGAAATGGTGTAGGTACGGCGAGAATGAAAATATCCGCGGGCTCAGGCTTCAATGAAGCTGTTAGTTGGCCAGAATTGACTGCCGAACGAACAAATGAATCAAGTTCTGGCTCAACAATGTGTATTTTACCTTGGCTTATAGTATCAACTACTTCCGAAGAAACATCAACGCCGTGAACTTGATAACCACGACTTGCCAACAAGGCGGCTGAAGGAAGGCCGATATAACCTAGGCCAACGATACAAATC
>NZ_MUFN01000038.1:0-28902 GCF_001996205.1 Salinivibrio sp. IB574
CCCACATCCCCCGCCCGCCCAGGCTGCGCCCCGCTTCTTTGATTGTGGGCCTTGGGTGCTCAGCTTCGCGTTCGTGCCTTAGCCCGCCCTCGCGGCGCCATTGGCCATATCATGCGGGGCGCGGCGGGCTGGTCGTGGTGACTAATATGAAAGCTGCTGTACTGTGCTTGCTATTTCTTCCGCACCTTCGTAAATATCGCGCATAACATCTTCTACTGAGTCTATTTTCTTGCGACTTTGTTCAGACTCGATGGCAACCGCTTCCATTGATGCACTGACGCCTTGAGTGAGTTGTCTATTTTCACTCACAACGTTGGCAATTTGTGTTGTTGATTCACTGGTCTTCTTCGCTAGATTTCTGACCTCGTCTGCAACGACAGCAAACCCTCGTCCCATATCACCGGCTCTTGCTGCCTCTATTGCTGCGTTAAGCGCCAATAAATTTGTTTGTTCGGCAATTTGGTTAATGGTGGTCACGATCTCTTCGATGCTTTGGGCGTGCTCAGTTAACTGATGCAGCTGCTTGGCTGTGCTTTGCATTTTTTCGGTGACATCGCCGGTTATCGTTACCGCTTCGCGTAGTAACGTACTGCCACTTTCAGCATGTTTTAAGGTCAGCGATGAGGAGTGATGCGCCAGTTGTGCTGCGTGCGAGATGGCTTGATTTTTTTGGACAGTATCAGTGATATTGGCTGCAAACTTGACTACTTTTTCGACCTTTCCATCGCTATCAAACACGGGATTATATGTTGCTTCTAACCATATCTCGTTGCCTAGTTTATCGCGTCTTTTATATTGCCCGCTTTTGAAACTACCGCGTGCTAATTCTTCCCAGAATGTTGGATTTTCCTCGTAAAAGTCGGGATCGCAAAACATACGATGATGCTGGTCCTTTATCTCATCTAACTTATAGCCAACTGTTTCTAGGAAGTTATCGTTTGCATCTAAGATATGTCCGGTAGGCGTGAAGACAATCGTAGCCATAGAGCGATCTAACGCGAGAAAAATTGCATCTTTTCGCATTTTTTCCTGATGACTTCTCGTGACATCCGTTGCCAGTTTTCTGATCTTCACGACGTTCCCTGTGGAATCTTTGACTGGGAAGTAGGTCGCTTCCATCCAAATTTCTTCGCCGTTTTTATGGCGTCGGCGAAAGGTGCCTTTTTGTAAGCGCCCTTCACGAAGTAGTTTCCAGAACATACGGTAGTCACTAGATTGAGTGGTCTCTTCAAAGCAGACCGCAGAATGATGCTGCCCAATCACCTCATCTTTATCATAACCAATGATATCAAGAAGCAATTGGTTACAACTCAACACAGTACCGTCCGGTGAGAAAGTGATGGTCGCCATACTATCGCGTATCGCATTGATCTCATCTTGTAGTGCATCTCGTGCTTGTTCGCATGCGAGCAAGCGATCTTTTGAGTGGTTAAAAAACATGGCGGCTTCCTCTTGTTAAGGACCATATATACACGCCGTATGCTTCTTAGCAAATATGGCTAGCCACACCATGTGAGCACTTTCGGCACTTTCAGATTAATTCAATGAAATTACGTAAAGGATAGTTAGTAAGTATGAGTTTTCCATTCGTCCTTTTGGCTGATTAAATCATGGCAAGTGATTTGTTGTAACAGGGTGTTAAAGATGATGAAAAACAGTCGCTTTTTCACGCCTTTACTTGTCTTTCTACTTAGTTACGATGGTGAAAAAAATGGGCATGGCAATTCGTTTTGCGCTCGAATTTGACAGCTTATGTTTATAAGCTAGAGTAAAAGTGAGCTTTTTCTTGCTCAACCTAGTTCTAGTTCTCAGTAAGCATCATGTTAGGTGGGACACTTAATATGTATGTGACAGTCATATGGCCTGACTTCCACCTGTCAGGCCATTTGCGTTTTTACTCCTTGCTTTGATGTTGACATCCTCCTATCTCGCCCACATAATAAATTCATCAATGGCTTCCTCCAGGTGCGCACGCCGCCCGTAAGAGTGGAAGCTTTTTTTTTGCCTCAAGGATGTCCGTTTTGTCTGCGCGCGTGCCTTATAACAAGCCTTATATGAGTGCCGCTGAGCTGTGCGATAAGCTGGTTGGCCAAGGGATCACCGTCGCTGATCGTGATTTCGCCGCTCGTGTACTCAAACGGTGCAGTTACTACCGATTTAAAGCGTACTTGCTGCCGTTCTCTGAGTCGTCCTCTCACCCTCGTCGCTATCAAGCGGGTACCACGTTCGAGCAATGCTATGCCCTTTATCAGTTTGATGAAGCGCTACGTAATTTGGTGTTTGATGTGGTGGGTAAGGTAGAAGTGGGGATCCGCTCGGGTTTTGAGGAGTGGATGACCAAGCAAACCGATAATCGCTTCTGGTATCTGGATTCGGCTTTATTTAAGGAAAACGGCGAGCAGGTCAAAACTGTCAGTCGCGTGCGGGACATGTTCAAAGACTCCAAAGAGCAGTTCGCTGAGCATTATCGCAGCAAGTATTACAACGACTACTGCCCGTTCTTTCGCGATCTGCCGCCGGGCTGGGTCGCCATTGAGCTGATGACATTTGGTAATGTCTCTAAGCTGATGCGCAGTTTGCAAAGCGATCAGGTGAATGCCCTGAAGATGAACCGCTTTGCGAAAACCTTGAACGTCGAAAAGTACCAAACCTTGTGCGCTTGGGTGGATGCCATTCATCAAGTACGCAACCACTGTGCGCATCACTCGCGCCTGTTTAACCGCAACTTGCCGGCCCCCACAGCGATCAAACGCATTTTATCACCTGATGTGGCGTTAGTGCGTACCCGTCCGGATCCAACCAAGCGCGAAGAAGACCAACTGAACCGTCTTTATACGGTTTTGGCTGCGATTCAACAGCTTTATAACGGGTTGGGCTATGACGCTCTATTGGGCCCTGCATTGGTCGAACTGTTTGAACGTTATCCGGTGGCCAAGCGTTTTATGCCGTCAATGGGCTTCCCCACCGACTGGGAAAATGAACCATTGTTTTTCAGGTAATCGTCGAGTTCTTCGCCAAAATCCGACACACTTGCGATCGGCTGTAGCCGGTCGCGTCGGCCACTTCTTTTAAGCTCATTCCCATTTCTCGATAGCGGTGCACTTTTTGGTGGCGTTCGCTGTCGGGTTGGCGCCCTTTGTATTTGCCGGCTTGTTTGGCGGCGGCAATGCCTTGTTGCTGTCGGGCGCGGCGAGTTTCGTAATCCTTTCTGGCCATGGCGGCCATCAAGTCAATCAGCATGTTGTTTATTGCATCGAGCACCGCACTCATGATCGGATCGTGTTGCGCGCTTTGGGTTTGCAGCGCTTGCCAAGACGTCGGCACATCGAGGCTGACAATGCGCAGGCCGGTGTCTTCAATATGGCGTTTGAGGCTTTTCCAGTCTTGGTCGTTTAAGCGCGTCAGACGGTCGATTTGTTCAACCAGCAAAATGTCATTGGGTTGGGTGTCGGCCAATAGGCGGTTGAGCTCGGGACGTTCCAGCTGGGTACCGCTGATGTTTTCGGTATAAAAGGCGGCGATGCGTTGGCCATGGTCGTTGGCAAATTGGGTCAGGCTGTCTTTGGCGCGCGCGGCATTTTGCTCGTCGGTGGAGGCGCGTAGGTAAGCGCGGATAAACATGAAGGCCCCTTGTGCGTGAAACGTCTCATTTAGATGGTCGCACAAAGGAGTGTCGCATTTAAGTGGTCACATAGCAAGAATGGGCGACTCCCGAGGGAGTCGCGTTTGGGTATACTTATCTTCAACAGTTTTAAGTGCTAGGTACAAACGTGGCTAATTCATCAGTTTGCATGTAAATGTGATATAGGTTGTCAAAGTATCTTTTTATTGAGATATATATCACGGCTTATCCTGTATCTTTAGAAGATAATTCGCCTTGAAAAATAAATTATAAAGGCGAAGAAATATAATGAAATACAAACACCTACTGTTACCCCTCTCTTTAATTGTATCAGCCACTGCATTTGCCGGAGGCCATAGAGAACCTTATCAAGCCCAGACCGATCTGATTAACAAAACGTTTTCTTTAGAGGAAGCACCTACACTCCGCGTTGCAACATTCAATATGGCCGCTGGTCGGGTGTCTTCATTAACAGAAATTGCCAAAGCCATTAAGGCGTTGAATGTTGATATCGTTGCGATACAAGAAGTTGACGTACTGACAGCGCGTAGCGGCAAAGTAGACCAACCAAAGAAACTCGCTGAGCTTACTGGGCTTAATGTTGAATTTGGTAGGGCTATCGACTTTGAGGGCGGTCAGTACGGATTGGCTGTCGCGTCAAAATACCCCATTTTAAAAACTGCGATTACTGAACTGCCATCGGGTGAGCGTGAGCAGCGCATTGCCTTTGAGGCACATGTTGATGTCCCAGGGTTTGACGCACCAATCACCATTTTTAATGCGCATTTAGACACAAAAGAAGACCCGGCGATGCGCGTAGAGCAAGTGAGAGAATTAAACGATACCGCCATAGATTCTAGAGGTATCAAATTACTGCTCGGTGACATGAACGATGTGCCGCACTCTGCGACTCATCAGGAATTGAGTCGTTACTGGAATGTGGTTAGCGATGAAGCGGTTGATTTTCGCTCTTGGCCTGCGAGTAATCCTGAGATCCAAGTCGATTATGTGATGACAGGAAAAGCTCAAAAATGGCATGTTGAAAACATCACGGTGCCGCAAAACAACATGTCGTATGGCGATATTAACTGGCCTGCAGTTACGGATCACCTGCCTATCATTGTTGAGATGAAGATGATTGAACAGTAACAATGCTGTGTGACGGTTGATATTAGGGCACTGTGATCAGTGCCTTTTTATATTCATGAAGAAAAAGAACGGGCCAATGGTTAATTCGGAAAATTTGCCGCCCTATCCTGCTCTATTTCACACGGCTCGCCGGCGGTCGTTCCTCCCTTGTCGCGCCGGTTCAACCGAGCCTAACAGCGCTTCGCAACGTCTCGGCCCTTCGGGTCACGATCAGGGCGAAAGAGCCTTCACCCCAGCGGGCAAGTGGCGTTAAGCGGCTGGCCGGTTCGTTGTCAGTGCCCTCCTGTGTTTCTTTCATCCCGTTGACGCTGCTTTCTTATCCTCGGCGCGCAAGAACCTAAGACACAAGCGTAAAGTGCACGCTGCGCGCGCTTGTGTCTTAGAACCTTTTGCGCTGTCGGGAAAGCAGGCGAAAACGGCGATGAGAAACACACAACAGGAGGAAATCACCATGCCTAACTCACCTTCACTACCCGCAAGCGCCACTAAGCCCGCTGGGGCGAGCAACGTATCGTCGTTGCATCACTCAGGCTCTACAGCAATGAGTGGGCTGCGCCCGTTCCGGGCGGAGTTGATGGATGCGCGTTTGTACCAGCTTTATCAAAATTTAACGGCCATCAATCCACCGGTTGGCCAAGTGATCGCGGCGCTCAATGTTTGCTTACGCCCACACGGTTGGGTGATTGCCACTATCGAGGATTTTGAGGAATTTTTAACGGCCGCAGAAGCGTGGGGGGATGCGCATGAATAAGCCAAATTACGCCAAGCAAATCGCGCGCACCATTCTCGGCCAGTTTGGTGGCCAGCGTTTTATTGCCATGACCGGCGCGCGTCAGTTCGTCGCCCTGCCCACCCCTGGCGTGCAATTTGATTTGCCCGCGCGCTTTGCGCGCGGTGGCATCAACCGCGTACAAGTAGTGCTCGACCCGTGTGATACCTACACGGTGACTTACATGCGTATCAACCGGCGTACCTTTGCGGTAGAAACCGTACATCAAGAAAGTGATATCTACTGCGATATGCTTGAGGAGCGCTTTGAAGCGGTGACTGGTTTGGTCACGCAGTTATGATGATTACATAAATGACATAACCTGCATAACTTACGTAAGTTATGCAGGTTGAATGAATGTCTCAATATGTTGGTATGTGGTGATCATTTCGACATAATTTAGTTTTGGATATAAATGAGTTACAGCATTCACTTAATTAGCAGTTAACAAATTATCAAAGGTATTATAAAATCTAAAATGGGTGGCCAAATTCACTATGCCACTACACTTGGTGAAACCTCATACTCCTGAACACCAGCAGCCTTCAACAACGCATAAAAATCTGCGACTTTGCTTCGTTGCCCTCTTTGCTGACAATAGGAAAAAATAGCCCTTTGTTTAGCACGAGACAGTGCTACAAAAAATGTCGATAGTCCTTCCGTATCACCTTGCTTATAGGACCACCAAGCGTTGTCGTCGGTCCCCATGAAAATGGCTGTATCGAATTCAAGCCCCTTGCTTTTATGAATAGTCATAAGCGGAATATGGTTAGAGCCTTCAAACTCATCTAGTAAACCTTTCCAAGAGATCTGAGTATCAACACAGTTTGTAAAAAACTCTTCGAGTGCTGCTAGGTTTATTTCAAGTAGATCGCCAGTTGCGTAACGGGAAAATGTATTCCGTAGGTCATTCAAATCAATGAAAGAAATAATTCTTTCAAAGGCAAGGCGAGCATTCTCTGGGTTAAACGATTGTTGCATAAATTCTCTGAGCTCAGAAACAAATACTGCTAATCGGCGTTCAACTCGTCTCTGTACTTTATCATCTTCTTGGCTTGTATTACGAAGTAGTTGTACATCTGCTGACAATTGACTCCAAACTTGTGCATTACGACGCCCAAGCCCCAGTTTTAGCAGATTAGAAAATAAACTTGTTAATTCTTCAGCAAGTAGATCCTGTAGGGTCGTTTTACCTATTCTAACATTTTCATTTCGCAGACTAAGTCCGTACTGAGCTAAATAATATGATAGCTGCTCTTCATAATCCTCAGGTCTTTGGCGCACCAAAACAGAAAAGTCCCTTGGGGCCAATGACCTACTTTTCATTTCACTAAAAATCCACTGCGCCAAGTAACTGGCCTCATGATAGACATTTTTACTAAAACAAATCCAAGCTGATTCACCAGATATAGATTTGTGATTACTTGTTTGAACCTCCCTTACGTTATGGTCAATAGCTTGTGCAATAACATGTTGTATCCTGACTAATTCAGGAGAAGATCGGTGATTGAGGAGAAGTGGAATTTGTTCCGCAGCAAAATCGGCTTCAAACTGGTGAAATGCGTCTCCTCGAGCTCCTGCCCAACCCATAATTCTTTGCTTGTAATCTCCAACAGCAGTTACAGCAACTTCGTTTGAGCGAAACGCAGATAAAAGGAAGTCATATTGGGCATAAGTCGTATCTTGAAACTCATCAATAAAAACAAATGAATACGTTTCACGTAAAGCTCGACGCACATGATCATTAGTACGAATTATATATTCAGCTAGCCTATTAATTGTTGTGAAAGATAGGTTTGATTTGTCATTTCCTGAAGCTTCAATTTGCTCAAGTAACCACATTACTATGATATAGTCTCTTGGTAATTGAGGTGCTTTAAGACCATTTTCTGGAATCCTCCAAGAACCGACCACATTGCTTTCAAATGTGCTATTAGTCATTTGGTCTACTGCTTCCACGATTGAAGAGCGATAATTTTCAGGAACTCTATTTTGTAATCTATGCCAAAAACTTGTTACGCTTCCTCTGTTTGGAAAAATAACTTCGTACGGTTTTGTTGGCTTCCAGTCACCGTGAATGGTACCGTAAAATCGGTCAACTAAATTTTTTGTGAAAGCATCAAAAGTCATCGAAATAAACCGATTACTGATTTCCTCAGGACAACGCTGTTTTACTCTATCTGCAATATTTTTGGCTGCATCAGTTTTAAATGAAATGGACAGAATCTTCTTATTTGGTGGACATAGGCCTGTCTCAAGCAGGTATGCAGCTTTTTGCGCTAAAAATTCTGTTTTTCCGGCTCCCGGACTAGCGATAACGCTTGTGGACTTTAGTCGCCTTAGTGCTTGCCAGGCATTAGGCTCAAGATCATCAATTCCTTTGGGGTACCATAGTTCAGGTTGAATAAACTTCACTGCGCCCCCTAGTTTTGAAGGATTGTATGAATAGACTGAACTAAAGCTCGCAGTTCTTCCGGTGCATTTTGAGCTAATTGATCTCGGGAAATAGATCCAAGCACTCGGATGTGTGTGCTAGGCTTACCTCTTCCTAAGAACAAGTATCTGTACCAGCGCAGATTAAGCAGATCGTCAGCATAAAATTCAGGGTTTCCCTTGTCGCCTATGACGGCATCACTAGGGTCCCTAAGACTGGATGGCCCGGTAGAGCTTTCGTCGTGAGCAATCCGATATTGTTTGGGAAATGCTTTTAGCATTGAATAATCAATGTCTAATGGACTGGAGAAGTATACGTTAAAGGGGGGGCGGCGAAGATAGTTAACCCATTTACTAATAGATTTATAATCACCACGCTTGAAGGTATCAAACTTAGCCAGGTTTACAGATAGCCTGCCAGCACCCACTCTATGAGGAAAAAAACGTTCAGCCGGTATTCCATATTCTATTAACTTGGCGACTGCGTTCTTAATTCTTCCCCAGCCACCACCGTGCCGTCCCCAATCCAGATCGAGTAATGTGATAAAGGGGATCTGCAAATCTGTTAGCAAACGCCACATGTGGTTTACATGTCGGCCCCCTAATGGAACCATGGCGACAAAAGACTTATCAATTGGTATTCCCATCGCTTCTGATATATTGGGAAGAATTACCTCCTCGGAAGCCCCCTCCCCAAGAACCACAACTTTAGCGAAATACAATTCTGGATAGGCTCTCACCGCTTGCTGGATGTACTTTGCAGCTTCATTCTTTTCATCAGGTAGAGTTAGTTGACGAACGACGGTGGTGTTTGATTCAGTTGTTAGCCTGAAGTGCCTTACTTGTGTTGGTTGGATTCTGGCGAGAATGCTTGGCGAATGGCTAGATAGTACTGCTTGTGCTCTTAAGCCATGCACTAGGTTGTTGATCTGACTTATTATTCGAGACAGGTAGTATGGGGCTAAGTTATTCTCTGGCTCCTCAAGCGCCAAAATAGTCAACGAGGGTAAGGGCAAGTCTTCACCAAGAAAATCTTCACTCTTTGGTTGGGCTAAGATCTCGGTTTCAACATCGAGAGTGGCTGAAGTCATGGCGATGTGAAACAGCGAACTCTGGCCATCGCTTAGCTCGTCAATGCTCCGATCCCGACCACTTTCATCTGGGTGCAGTAGTACCTCTACCTTACGAACAAATTCTTCAAAGCGTATGTCGACCGGACGAAACTTCGGTGTACTGTCAGTTCCAGCCGAGTACAGTTCTCGCCAACGCTCTGTGAGTTTTCCGGTAACGGTACTAATCGCATTTTCACCCTCAAAGGCCTCGTTCAACTCTGTAGCCTTTTGAGTAAAAGATGACCTAACTTGCTCCGACCAGTTAATAGCCTTCCAAAGTCGGCCCTTTAGAAAGGCTGATACCTGGGAGACTGCACAACGTGTGGCAGGTACGTAAATCAATTGGATTCGAGAACGATCCGCTGGACGCACATTGTGAAAATCAGCATCTTCTGGCTCACCCCAGGTCGTAATCGCGCGGAACTGGCTCGTAATGTACCCATCTATTGAACCATCATCTTCCCATTCCGCGTCCAAACGCAAACGGCATTTCAGTTTACCGCCATCGTCAGCTACGCTCATATGGTGAAAGAAGTCTGGTATCACGGAGTAGTCTCCACCTTCATCATCCAGCTCAGGAAAGGCGATAATGGCTTCAAGTGTCAGAGTCCGCTTACTGGGACTATATTTTTCCGAATAGGGAATATGAAAATCCTGACGGCGAATTGTCCGCTGTTCATTGGAGATGCCGAACATTCGCTGTAAGGCCTGCATCAAGGCCGTTTTCCCTGTACCATTTGCTCCAACCAAGGTGGTTAGATCCGGATCGACAGCTATGTTCTGACCCTCTGGCCCGAAACTTCTAAAGTTCTGTAGATTTATTCTCTCGATATACACAGCAGGTTCCCTCTCCTAAATACTCAGGAATTATATGGCTTTTCTATCGCAAACTTCCAATTGACCAAGCATGGCCGTGATCGCGCATTGATTGCTGGATCGAAAAAGGTCACCTTGGGGGTGCTGTAATGGAAGCAACGTTGAAGTCGCTTCTGAGCAATGTTATCAGGTGAGTTATGTCCCTGACAGCTGTTTCCAGACTTTACGATAGCCACCTCCAGACACGATGCACTAACGTCGTATGCTAGGTAGGAGTAAGTAGAGCCATCACACTAGCTCTCCTTTAATGGCTTTATCTAGAATTGACGGCATCAACGCTTCTAGCTCAAATGAAGCGAACAGAGGCCCCCACTTTCTTCTCGCCAAATATTGGAAAAAGTAGGGCAAACTGCATAACGTGGTTTGAGAGGTTATGAGTTGCTGGCATGGAAAGGACAGAAGTGCGTTGCAGTTCTTAAATAGGGAATTTTTCCTCATACTCCTCAGCCAATGCAGCTAGCCTTTCAAGTTCGTCACCTTCCGGAATCACTAGCTCTGCTGCATAAAACAGATATTCAATTCGCTTTAATGCGGATTTTAAATCACTTTCATAGGGTTTGAATACTAATTCATTAAATGTTAACGCAGCTAGATAATTAGCATGTGATTATAGGCTATAATCTTCTCTATCTGTTATTTTTTAATAATCTAAAAGAGCAAGATTCTTTTTAATATAATTTGTTAACAGTTCACAAGATGATGCCCAACTGTCTTCATTTGGGTGGATGATCTTATGTGTTAAAAAATCATTAACTAAAGTTATTGATAAAATAATGTTTTGGAGGAATGCATAGTCAACAGTGTCATCTAGTAGGAATTTATTCATACTATTCGAGTAGTGCTCGTCTTTTAATGAGCACTCTATAACATCTAGAGAGTACTCTCTGTATAATTTCAATCCTCTTGTTAGTGCATTGATAGTGATTTCTAGCTGTACAGATTCAACTTTATTTTCGTTAATGTACTCACGAGAGAGGGCGTAAGCATGATTCAGATCCTGAGTAACGTTATCCAAGTGAACATCAAAAATAGCCAGAGTTTCCTTTGCCATGACCTCAGCCCATGATGTCATAGCTATTCTCTTTGAATCGTCATCATCAGATTCAATATCCTTATCATCAAACACTTCATATGCTCCATCTTCTATTTTTTCTAATTGGTGTTTTATAGTAGTAAGTGAAGCTCTAGAATTAATGGCCTTATCTAGATATTTATCGTATACAGCTTGGTGTCGCCATTGTGTTGCACTCATTTCAGCGGCTTTGGCAGCTTTGGCGGTATAAATGGCAGCAGTAGCTGTTGCTAAGGCAGACGCAGATGAAACTATTAAAGTCCAATCTATATCTTCCGATACGAAATAATCGACCCAGCTTCCATTTAAAAAGCTATTAACCATAGAGAAGCATGCTATCCCCAACAGGAAACTTAAAAATATTAAAATACAGAACACTACGTGTTTTTTGAAAAAATTGGGAGTCATTACACTGCTGGCTCCTAAAAACATCAAACTTATCACACACTAACACGTTTTGAAAAGCCGGTTGGTTCGGATAAGCATTTATATGAGAAATGAGCACAAATAGGATTTTAATTACTATCCTCTCTAGCAAAAAATGGAGAAGAACTGTGTTACGGTGATCCCAAAGTACGATTCTGGCCACGAGTGTGTAATCGAGATGATATAGTGATTCTACCTAACACAGTTTTTTTTGGGGGGGAATACGCATTTACCTAATCTAACTCAAGTCACCCTAAAGCCACGTGGAACTTACAGAACCAGCCACAGCGCTCTAGCCTTTCCTATAATCACCAGACCTTACTCCCCTACACAATAAGCCAAATCGCCACACTCAGCAGCAAGCCGAGGATAACGGCCTCTAGCGTGTATTTTTTGATGATTTTTGTCATTGCTGCGCGTAACTCTATCTGCTGGGGTTGATTGTTAATCGATGCATAGTGACAGATTAAGTAGTCAATAGACAGGCTTGTTGAGTGGACAAAGTTAGAGGTTTACGCAAAAGGCATAACTTACGTAAGTTATGCCTTTTGCCGAGTCGCCATTACGCGTCTTTCAAGGAACGAACAAAGGTGGTTAGGCCGTCCTTGGTGAGGAGGTGCAGGCCAAAATCCAGATCAAAATAGTAGACGTACCCTTGGTTCTCTTCGCCAATACCAAGACAAAATACAGCGTTACCGTAGCTAGCCATAAACGGAAGGATCGATTCGTTATCGAGGTATGGGGCAAAGTTTAGGTATACCTCTTCTAATTCATCTTCGGCAAACACTTCTTCAATTGATAGTGTGTCGTCGGGAATCGCTTGGTTGACGGCATCATAATCGGCAAGGTCGACAACCTTATCTAAAAGCTCGTCTTCTTGCTCCCAAATGGGCACCAGCATGCTTTTGGTTGTGGTAGTAATGTTCATCTGTACCTCAAAGCTTTTCTTTAGGTGAAGGGTAAGCGACTGCTTTAACTTGTTCTTTAAGGTTGTGTCAAACACTACTGACCCGTGAGATACCTACACGGTGACTTATATACGCGTCAATCGGCGCACCTTTTCGGTAGAAACGGTACATCAAGAAAGCGGTATTTACTGCGATATGCTCGAGGAGCGCTTTGAAGCGGTGACTGGTTTGGTAACAAACCTTTAGATAAAAAGAATAGCATAACTTACGTAAGTTGTGTAAGTTATGCTATTAAGAGGTTCCTAATAGAGTTCAACATGCGCCATAAAGACGCTGAACAACGTATAGCATTAGATTTTGAACGAGACGAGCTACCCGTAACCCTTCACGAATGGCTCAATAATGAAGATAGTCGATTGGCTTATTACTTCCAATTAGGAAGAGGATATTACATTTTAACAATTGATTTTTGTGAGCTGTCTTTACGTGAAAATCCATGCAGGGCCCGATATATCGTGTCCGCAGCCATCAACAAAAATGGCAGCAAGCATATTCCCCATATTATCCGTGATATTTCTATTCCCGATATTTTTTCGTGCGAGCGTACAAACGAGTTGATTGATTTTTTGCAAATCGTTTCCGCATTGCATCATCGACTTCCTAGTCATTGATCAGGATGTCGCAATCAGTAGCAAGGAGACACTCAAGACGATACCCAAGATGACGGCTTCTACCATGTATCTTTTGATAATTATTTTCATTTTCATTAAGAGCCTGGCTGACATTGACTGTATTTAAAAGTGTGCGACATGTTTGTTTAGTTAGTCAATGCGTAGGGGCGACGAACTTCTAAGAGGAAGTTATTACGTAACTTATGATTGTTTAATAACTTACGTAAGTTATTCGGCTTTTTCGGTAGGATAGGTGTTGTCACTTCATGTTCATTGGTTTAAAAAACTAGGTATCCAACAGTAAATCCAACCACCATTACGATGATAGCGGTAAGCGCCATATTGTTAATGACCCACTCGTCCATTATCTATCCCTCATGTTTTTGTCCATCTGCATAAAACTATACCAGAGAAATGCCGTTCTTTTTGTCTCACATTGCCTCGCCACCTTGTACGTAATCAGTGCTTGTCAGACACATCAGTCGGTAATCGTTTCGTGCGTACGAAAAAATATAGGCGTTTGGGGTGAGTGCAGGATTCGTAAAGTGCTGGCAAATGGTACCATTTTCATCAAACCAATGGCTTCTCTGCGCTGCGCATATCGCTCAAACTCCAAAACGCCCCCCCTTTTTTCCCGCTCCTATTTTTATGCCCTGGGCCAGACGGCTTCTTATGAGGATGAATGGACACACCCTACGCAACTATGGTTGTCTGGGAAAATCACAATATATTCATTGTTTTACCGTGTTATCACTTGTTAAACAATGCCGTTAACTTTGTTTAATCTCGGACGAAGGTTGTTTAACAACGTGTTTAACAGAAAGTCCTAAGTGGCTGTATTTTATCGTTAACATTGCGTTCTTTGTTGATAACACAGGGTGTGGCCACTTCGAGAAAAGACCTCGGTGCCCGAGCTCATTTCTCGAAGTGACTCCGGTTTCTTTGCTACGGGTGGAATGTTGTCTGCTACGCCCCGTTTTCATCTTGCTACGCACTGATTTTATGTTGCTACAGGCGATTTTTGGCTTGCTACATCGCGATTTACTCTCGTATTTTCCGCGGGTGCGATTTTGCCGCTTTTTGGGGCTGTTTTTCTCAGGGATCGGACGGGTTTTATGAGAGGCAGGAAACGCATTTTGTCGGACAACTCACTTGTGTTCGTCGTCCGGCAAAATGCTACCTGCTCGTCCGAGGGGTCTGCGACGCGCAAAAGATCGGAAAATCGGGCTCACCCTGTAAATCGCCCTGAAAGCCGTCATAAACTTTCATAGAGAAAAGAGGGGTTTAAGAATTGGGTTAGTGCTGGAAAATGGCTTGCAGCGTGATTGAGGCGTTTTTAAGAGGTGTTTTTGATAGCTAACTCGCCTATTTAACATATGTCCAATATTACGCACCAAATTTATCGCCTCTGTAGCGACAAAGATGTGTGCGACGCGTAGGGATCATTTTTTTCTGTAACGGTTTCTCATTACATCAAGATATTGAAATCAATCCAGACTTTTAATGCACTATAACTTTAAATCTGCTTAAAAGACCAACAATCAACGACAGCGAACGCAGCAACATAGGTGCATACTCAACCAAGCTTGATACATGATCAGTGCGATTTTCTATTTACTTAACTTACGACAATTACTACACTTACGTAAGTTTCATAACTTACGAAGGGGCGCGTGATGGGAAAGATATTTCTACTCGGCAGCCAAAAGGGCGGCTGCGGTAAATCCACGCTAGCTATCAACGTGGCAGGGTGGCTACTCAACAAAGAAGCCGACGTAATTTTGGTGGATGCCGATCCCCAGGGCAGTGCGGCACGTTGGGCGCAAGACCGACAAGAAAATGAAAGCATCGGCAACATCCCGCATGTTCAAGCGTCGGGGAATATCAACCAGACGCTGAAAGATTTGGCATCCAAATACGAGTACGTTGTAGTTGATACCGCGGGTCGCGATAGCCGTGAATTACGTACCGGTATGGTCGTCGCTGATATCGTTATTTCGCCATCACGCCCTTCGCAATACGATCTCGACACACTGCCACACCTCACTGAGGTGTACTTACAAGCCCAGGATTTAAACCCGAACTTGCGCGGTTATTTAGTGCTGAACATGAGCCCAACCAATCCGGTGATCAAAGAAGCGGATGATGCACGCGAATACCTGAGTGATTTTCCCGAGTTCCAACTTGCTGAGACGCTGATCCACGATCGCAAAGCGTTCCGCGATTGCATCGGCGAAGGTAAGACAGTATTTGAATGGCGCGATCCAAAAGCCCGCGATGAAATGGAACGGTTGATGGAGGAGATCACAAATGGTTAAACGTCGCGAACGCACGCCGAACACTCGAGACATTGAAAAGTTTGCTAGCGCCGCAGAGCCGCACGTTAAAGCGCAAAAAACGTCGAAGCAAACGTATAAGCGTTTGACGTTCTCGCTCACAGAGCGTGAGGACGCGTTGATCAATGAGCTATCACTTAAGCCACGTACATTCCGCTGTAGTCGCTCAAAGGTCGTCACAGCCGCTGTGGCTCACTTAGCGACGTTATCTGACGATGAGATCGTCGCCATTCTTGAAAAAACACAAAAAGATTGATGATGGGAACTGTGGATTTGTGTGGTAACTCAGCGAGTTATCCACAATCCACAGTCTCTATAATAATCTATATAGATCTATAAGATCTCTATAAGAGATCTATAAAGATCTATAGCGTCTGAAAAGTCATTTAAAATCATTATCTTATAACGCTAAAGGTCACACTTTTTTAGTGTTGTGGTTACAAATTTTTAGTGTTTTAGGCCTTTATGGTTACATATTTTTAGTCTATGGTCACATTTTTTTAGTGTTTCGGATCCTTTTCTTAGTGTTACGGTCACATATTTTTAGTGTCATGCGATTATTTATCTAATGGTCACAGATTTTTAGTGTCTGTGACTAATCAAAACAGCGTGTTGGGTAAAAAGTGAACAGGGCGACTAATTAGATCGTATTGGTCACAGATTTTTAGTGTTTGGGGAGAAAAGCACTTTAACGGTAACAGATTTTTAGTATGCTAGGCGCTCACACTAAAAAAATGTGACCATTGGCACGGAATCTTTTAATGACAGACGATACAGATCGCCGCTTTCAAGTTTCAACAGAAACCGCAAGCGACCTACCCAAACAGTTTTTCAAGAAAAGTCATGAACTTGTTTTTAGCCAACTCGGATTAACCGCGCGCGAGCACGACATGATGGCGCTGTTCTTGGCTAAGCTCCATCGCGATCACTGGAATGACTATCTTGAGCGCCGCGACATTCACGCGCCGCGCTATGTATTCTCATCAGACGTGCTTAAAGATTGGTTTGGGTTAGATGCCAAACAGCTCTATCCGACTCTGCGCCCGGTTGCCGAGCGTTTATCGAGCCGCAAAGTCGGTATTCAGAATGACAGTGAGCAAGAGTTCGATTTTATCCCGCTGTTCGCGCGTGTGCGTTACCAAAAGGGGCAACTGACCATCGTGCCCAACTCCGAGCTGTTGCACGCGTATGTCGATTATTCTGCTGGCCATGCGCAGATCAATCACCACGCATTTAGAAAGCTCAAATCAGAGCACTCAAAACGCCTCTTCACGCTGTTATCGCGCTTTCGTGAGACTGGCGTGTTGCATCCGCAGTCGATCGAAGCGCTACACGGCTTATTTGGACTGCTGGATGAAAAGGGCAATCTGATCAAGCCGAGCTATCGCAGCAACAAAGTATTTATCGACCGCTGCATTCGTAAACCGATCAAAGAAATGATGCAGTGTCCGGAAGTGATTAAAGAGCTCGAGTTCCACACCGACAGCAAAACCGGCAATGTCGGTTTTGCGCCAATCATGCAGGGGCGAAAAATGATCGCGGTGCAGTTCTTGTATCGTTGGAAAACGCACGATCAAATGGCAGAAAAACAAGCACGGGAAAAACTCGCTGCCGAACCGGCGCCCGATGACCCTATGCTGACGCTCGTACGCGAAGCGTGGCAGATTGTGATGAGCTGGCCGTATGGTGGCGAGCTGACAGACAAGCACGATTTTGCGCTGCGTTCGGTTGAGCTTGGGATCACCAAAATGCCCGAAGATAAGCCGATTGATGCGACGTTTATCTCCCGTCTAAACACCATTCGTAGCGAAATGCTTGCCACAGAAAACGACAAAGAATAAGTTAAGCAACTTACGTAAGTTATTCATGTTATGTAAGTTGCATCACTGACGTAAGTCGTGATTCTCGTCGCATTATCAATCGCTTAAATAGCAAGCCCCTCGCGCACTTCGCACTATAACGTGAAGGAGGTGCGCCCATGCCCAATTACGCTTATCTTCGCGTCTCGAGCGACAGCCAAGACACGGCCAACCAAAAACACGGCATTTTGGATTACGCCAATCGAGCCGGATTGGCCAACTTACAGTTTGTGGAAGATACCGCCTCCGGCGCAAAAAAATGGCACGAACGGCGACTTGGCCAACTGCTTAGTGGCATGGAGGCAGGGGATACGATTGTGTTTGCAGAGATCTCGCGAATGGCACGCTCCACGCTGCAAGTGCTCGAGATTTTAGAACATTGCATGGCGCATCAGTTAAACGTGCATATCGCTAAACAAAACATGCAGCTCGACGGCTCGATGCAAGCGCGTATCGTTGCGACGGTATTGGGGCTAGCTGGTGAGATTGAGCGCGAATTTATCCGCATGCGCACCCGCGAAGCGCTGGCAGCACGCAAAGAAAAAGGCATTCGTTTAGGGCGACCGAAAGGACCGGCTGCAAAGCTAAAGCTCGATGCCAAACGGGATCAAATTGAGAAATATCGTACCATGGGGCTTAGCTTGCGTGAGACGGCGCGGCTGATTGATACGCCACCAAGTACGCTGGCCGACTATGTGAAACGGCGGGGGATTTAGAAGAGTGCGAAATCGCTCGAAACATTGCTCACCTAAAAGGTGATAATCTTATCTTCGCACGTGAGCGTTAATCATTCGTGCCGATCTGGTCACGCGATAAGTGACTAAACGCGCCTCCTCTGTTGATTACAAACGGGCGCGTTTTCCCTTTCATCTTTTCCATATGCCTTTTTCTAATCAATAGTTAATGGCGCGTTTATATCAGCCTGTGCCAGAGTAATTATTCATACACTTCTTCAAGCTGCTGTCGTTTGCTCGATGCGTTGGCGCCGAACTCCCCAAATGCGAGCCAATGTTTATCAACGTTTAAGCATTCACTGATTTTGACTACTGTCTCGAGAGTTGGAGATCGCTTTCCCTTTTCCCAATCAACATAGGTCATCCTTGCAATACCGAGCGATTTAGCTGCTGCAACCTGTGAGAGTAGCTGACGCTTCCGTGCATATTGCAGCCTATTTGCAAATACGTTCAAATCGTCTGTGTAATCGTCCATACGTGTCTCACTTTCTCTATGAATTTTTTATTTATCATTACCTTATGTATTGGTATTGATTTATCGGTTATATCGAGAGACTTTTTATAAAAATATCGTTCGTGAGTTGCTGTTTTACGCTTTAGTTCGTCAGGCTATCTAGGTCTTTCGGTAAGACGCTAACCCTCTTTGATTGGTTAACTTGTTGATAAATATCTCTATCAGTTATTACTGTCCAAGTGAATAGGCGTCTATTTTTTGGCTGTTTATTGTTGAAGTGTAACAAGATGTAAAATTTATGTTTTCTCAAAAGCTTAATATTCTCTATAAACGAAATTAGTAAGAATGGACTAATGCCCAACTCTATAACATCGATGCAATGAAAACTGTTCATTTCTATGATTTTTCATAATTAATTTAATATATTCATCATCTTAATCTGGTCCTCTTTCTAGGCTTTCTCTCCTTTTCTGTTCTTCATGTCTGTAATACGCCTGCTTTTTTGTCAGTCTTAAATTGGAAAACGTGCATAAACTGTCTTATACCTGATCTACATAAGTAAATGCTTAAATGTTATCAGCATAAGCAAACTCTAACCTAAATGATATTGATTTATTTATATGAAAAACAATAGCATAAGTGGTTTTGACGATATTTCTGTTTTACGTAAAGCGTTTGAACACCTTGATCAAGCGGTGATCATCGCTGCTTCTGATAGACAGATTGTGTACGCAAACAAAAAAGCAGAGCATCTATTTGAGTACACGCGCCAAGAGCTTATTACCCACAAGACAAGTGTGTTATATGCGGATTACGATGACTATCTACGCTTAGGTACTGCGTTGTTTAACTCTAATCCAGGTCAAGAAGGTGAAGTGTTTGCCATTCGCTATCGCACCAAGGATGGCAGAGTCTTTGATGGGCGGGTCAGTGGTGGGGTGATCACCGATGACGATGATAAACCACGCTATTTTGTTGGCATGGTTACCGATGAGACCACGCGTCTGAAAGCCGAACGTGCGCTAAATAAGCTTCACCTTATTACATCTAATCGTGAATTATCCTTTCAAGAGCGTGTCGATAAAATCCTCCAGCTCGGCTCTGAGCTGTTCGGCTTACCTATTTCTATTCTGAGTAAAATTGATAACGATGTCTTTGTTGTTAAGCAAGCCTTCCATCCAGATAGCAAGCTCAAGAAAGACATGGCTTTTAATCTCTCTGAGACCTATTGCGCGCATGTTTACGAGGCCAATGATGCGACGGGTTTTAACCATGTGTCATCAAGCGAGATTGCCAATCACGCATGCTTCAAAAAGTTTGGTCTAGAATCGTTTATTGGTGTGCCCATTTTTGTGGATGGTGAGCGCTATGGCACGATCAGTTTTTCTAGCCCCAGCCCTTGTCGGAAATTTATCAAGCAAGATTATGACATCGTAAGGCTTTTCTCTGCTTGGATAGGACATGAGATAGCGATCAATAACTACATTCAAGAAATCGAGATTGCGCGAGAGAAAGTCAATATCCTTGCCAATACTGACGCGTTAACCGGGCTTGCTAACCGGCGTGCGATTGAGCATTGTCTGGATGATCATCTTGAAAAAGTAAGACTTAAACATTCTTCACTGTTAACTGTCGCCGTTGTCGATTTTGATTTATTTAAGAACATCAATGATACCTATGGCCATGAGGTAGGCGATAAAGCCTTAAAGCGGTTTGCAGATATCTTTCATACCGTCTGTCGCCGGGAAGATGCCTGTGGTCGTTGGGGCGGTGAGGAATTCCTACTCATATTCCCAGATAGCAATACCGATGATGCTAATGCCATTGTGGAGCGTTTAGCGTACGAGCTGAAAAAGGTGATTTTTGAAGAAGCACCGCAGCTATCACTGACGGTCAGTGTGGGCTTGGCGAGTTTTGAAGCCGGTGATGATAGAAATGTACTTATTGCGCGGGCCGATAAGTGTATGTATCACGCCAAAATCTCTGGACGCGATCGGGTTGTCCACACTCTACCAACGGGAACATGAATGCGTATGTCACCATCTGGATTTAGCCTCAAGTACGGCAAAGAAGTAAGCCCAGTGCACTACTTAACGCTACTTGGAGAAAATACCATAAGCCATAACATGCCTTTAGATAAGGTAAATTGTGAAACCCGAGATACTGTCTTTGAGGATATTATTTGTCCTGAGTGTGGCGCTCACGGTGCACGTTTAGTCGCGTCGAACCATTTAGATGCTAACTTACAACGGCAAATATATTTTCGTTTTGTCACCGAACAAGGTGATGATGCGCATGATCGTCACTGTGAATTAGCTGATAGTGCGACCTATGCCGATCCATCGGCGAGTGCGGTCGATTTTTCTCAGTATCGGACAGCGGCTGGTCAATTCGTGGTGGCGCAGCTTGCTAAAGCGTTATCACATGGCTTTATTCCTCACCACGCGCTAACCCATTTTCGCCGTTGGCATACTGATCTTAAAGTTAACCACCTTGTTGACGTTGAGCTCGATCCTGCGATGCTCTATCACTACTTTTTGGTGTATAGCCGCCGACATGATGACGGTATGTATTTTCACCCCAAAATGTTGGAATTGCCCAATTTAGACATCGATAAATTCGTTATTGACCGTATCGCTCGTGAAGACACATCACTGTATAAAAAAATTAAAACGCACGATACGTTATTTGTTCGTCATGATGATCTACGTTCGTTACTGTCGCACACCACGCTGTTTGATGTTCGTGTCTTAAACGATGCCTTTTATACCTTTTCGCAACTTAAATCTTTAGTGCTTGCTAATACCTCTCACGTATTTATGGCTCAAGAGTGCAAGCTACTTGATGCGTATTTAAGCCTTCTTTTGTTTGTCAACGACTGGTGCTTTAAGTCTGCGTTGTTCATGTATATCGATATTGTGCAGTCGCCTTCTACAGACTGTCGTGATACAGAAAATAGGATGGGTTTCACGCCGTTTTCGCATTATTTAAAGGTCAAAGCACTTCTCAATATTAACGATGTTCGCCATCACTTACTGACTGATAATGCCATTACGGTACGTAAGCAGGAAGAAAAAAAGCAGATCCAACAGGAGTACCAACACTGGAGTCATCACCAACGTGATAACTGTCGCTGACAATTATGGGTAGAGGGGATACGTATGTTTGGTCGTTCAACATCACATTTGCAAGCGTTAGAGCAAGCCATTATCGCGGTCGTTACGATTGACCATCGTAATAATGTTACCTTTTTTAACAAAGCGGCGGAGACTATCTGGGGATACACTGCCAAAGAGGTGTTGGGTCAAAATGTGGCCATGCTGATCCCCACAGAGTTGCAGGCGAATCACGATAAGTTTGTAAACCGCCACCGGGATGGGGGAGAGGACCGGATTGTTGGTAGCTCACGTGAAGTGCAATTAAAGCGTAAGGACGGCTCATTGTGTTGGGTGCAGTTGTCGTTATCTAAAATTCAGGTCTCAGGAAAAACGCACTATACCGCATTCGTTCGAGATGTGACCGAAGAGCGAGATGGCCGTGAAATGATGCAGCAAACCCTCGAACAAGCGATTGATGCGGTGGTGTGCATTGATGAAAATAACTGTATCACGTTTTATAACCAAGCCGCAGAGCAATTATGGGGATACAGCAAGGAAGAAGTACATGGTCAGAATGTTAAAATGCTTGTCCCCCATGCTATTCAGGCGAACCATGATGACTATGTAAACCGCAACCGAAAAACAGGTGAAGATAAGATTGTTGGCACCAGTCGAGAAGTAAAAATTGAACATAAAGACGGCAGCGTTCTATGGGGACAGTTGTCTTTGTCTAAAATCCGACTCGATGATCGCACTTTATACACTGCGTTTGTGAAAGATGTGACCGAAGCGGTCAAGCGGCGTGAGGAGATGCGGCTCTTATCCATGGTAGCCAATGAAACCGATAATGCAGTTGTTGTGACTAACCCACAGGGAGAAGTGGTTTACGTAAATCGTGGCTTCGAGCGTATGTCGGGCTATAGCTTGGACGAGATGAAAGGGAAAAAGCCTGGTCATGTCCTCCAAGGAAAAGATACTAATCCAGAAACAGTGCAAAATATTCGTGATCACCTTGCCCGTTCAGAGCCCTTCTATGATGAGATCCTAAATTATACGAAAGGCGGGCAGCCTTACTGGATATCGCTTTCTATCAATCCTATTTGGGACGACAACCACCATATTACGCACTATATCTCGGTGCAGGCGAATATCACGCAAGTAAAACAAACCTATCTCGACTTTACCCGCAAGCTTGATGCTATTGGTGGGGCACTGGTGATCATGGAGATTCAACCTGATGGACGACTTGATACCATCAACCCATTATTTGAAGAAAAGCTGACTCATATTGGTGTGAACTATACCGACGCCTGTCGCCATATCCATAACAAATTGGTTACAGAGCTCAATGACGATCTCGCGCAACAAGGGTATTCATCGAGTTTGATTGAGTTTAATGGACGAGGTGAGGAGCTGGTCATTGATTCTCGTATCTGCGTGCTTAAAGACTTTGCAGGCAATATCGTCAGCTACGTGATGTTTGGGATAGACATTAGCGATCGCAGAAAGACGGTAGAAAAAACCCAAGAATCGATGCATTCCGTCTCTGAGTCGAGCAAAGAAGTGATGAAAATTATTGATACCATCAATAACATCTCAGAGCGGACCAACCTGCTTGCACTGAATGCCGCCATTGAAGCGGCTCGTGCTGGGGAGCTTGGGCGTGGTTTTGCAGTCGTTGCGGATGAGGTAAGGCAGTTAGCACAAAGCTCTCACCAATCGAGTAAACAAATCAGTGAATTAGTAGAAAGCACAGTGAAAAGCATCGATGAACTGGCTCGCCTGCTGAGTGATATAGAAAGCTAAGGTCTGCCGTACAAAAAGTGTATTGAATTTGTCATTATTGTGACTAATTTACCATACTCAAGAACAAGCCCCACCGTGAGCAGACTATGGATATTGGCTATAGCACTGAATTGAAAAAAGAAGTGTCGGCACGAGACTATCTGTCTTTATTAGGGATTAACCCTGAACGCCGGCTAAACGTCGGTGATATGGATGATACGCTCCTTACATTCATTCGCCACGATATCTGTTGTCCATCTTGTGGGGTGAGCGGTGCTTCTATGCGTTGTCAATCAGATAACGCCGGTCAGCCTTTGTGGCAGTTTTTATTTGTCGACCAAGAGAACCAGTGTCTACATGAGCCCGACTGCTGGTTTAAAGCATCTCAGAGTGAGGGAGAAGTCTGCAAGACACTGCGTCTTGATAAGACACCGAGCAATAACACCGTCTTTATTCAATCTCTTTTGCACAAAGCCATTGAGCGCAATCTCCTTACCCAAGACGTCATTTTTAACTTCAAGCGTTGGTTTTTCTACGTCAAATCTAACAATCTCGTGAAACTGACGATCACACCTGACAAGTTAAAGCATTATTATTTTCTCTACTGCCGCAAAGCGAGTAAGGGAGATGCGTTTCACCCTAAAATGAGCGAATTGTCCACCCTCAAATGGGACGTATTTGGACGTCATCGCGTTGCCTTATTAGATAACAAGCTGTCTGAAACCATCGCGCATCACCACACCAGCTATATCAGTAAAGCTGAGCTAAGCGCGTTTTTACAAAAATCAGCCACACTCTTTGATGTGAGGGTGTTAAGTTATGAGTATAAGGTGTTGTTATCAATAAAAATGTTCGCCGTCACCCACATGCATCTTGTTGTAAAAGATAAGGAAGAGGATGCGTTTTTAGACGCCTTCCTGTGTTTACTTTTATTCGTCAATCGATGGCACTATCATCATACGCTGTCCATGCTTATCGATCTGCATAACGCACCTCAAGCCTATGCGGTCCCTTCTTTCAAAGTCCTCGGCCTTTCTCCGTTTTGTCATTACCCCTTTCTTTCCTCCGTGCTCAATATTAATGAGGTGAGCGATCGCTTGTTGTCTGAACAAGCGTTAAAGCGTGAGATTATTGAACAGATTGCATACCTTAAAAAGGAAAGCCTTTACTGGAATGGTTCCCCTTCAACTCCTGCGAACAGGCTAGATTAGGAGAAAACAATGCGTCCTCGTCACTCATCAGCATCAGCCAATGATGGCTATCAACACAAAGATTGGTTTTTACTGAGCCTTGTCAATATTGCCAATCAAGGTATATCGATGGCCATCACTGTTCATGTCTCTGGCTTGATAATCACGGGAACTTTGATATCCGGTACTCGCTACTTTTCATTAATGGGAAAATATTTTTCAAAGGACACCCAAGATGAAGCCGTTGCGAAAGGATTAGAAGAGACGTACCGAGTGTATGGTGAGATTTATCATCAAGCGGATGCTAACGCACACATGGACCCGAGTTTTTTGCACCTAGAACATGCGCGCTTTTACGGACCCGATAACCAGCAAATTCCGTGTGGCGATGGAACATTTCTATGGCGTGGCAGGCTAAGCGATATCAGTGGCTTTTCGCTAGGTGCGCTAGGATCTAAACCCTGATGGCTTCATCTTATACATATTCTGATCAGCATGACGAATAAGCGCTTCGCTGGTATGGCCATCTTGTGGATATTGCGCCACCCCTTTGTGAGCAATAACGGAGATGGCTTGCCCATCTATCAGAAAGGGCGAGGAAAAAGCCGCATCGACGTCACTTGGTTGTACGGAGATTGGTAGCAACACGATAAATTCATCACCGCCATAACGACAAACAAACGCGCGGTCAAGTTGGCGCAATCGCTGACCAACGGCATGCAGTAACCGATCGCCAACAAGATGGCCATAGTTATCGTTAATCTGTTTAAAATCACCTAAGTCGATAAAAACAAGATAAAAATAGCTTTGAGTGAGTATTAACTCATAGATGGTATCACCCAGCGCAAAGCGATTAGGAAGCTCGGTTAAGTAGTCTTGGTAGGCGCGTGCTTTTAGTTGCTTAATTTGCTCAAAATGGTGTGATATATCGGTGAAAAACGAGAGGTACGTTGTCGCGCAATGATCGTGGCTAATCGCAGAAAGTGACAGCTGCGTTGTTAATACTTCACCATCTTGACGACGATGGTGAACTTCTCCCTCCCAATGTCCTCCGTCGCTGACAGCTTTCCACATGGTTTCTAAGGTATCTTGCTCATCAAGCCCATCACGCAAAAATGCCGGTGTTCTACCGAGTAAGTCGGTTTGCGTATAGCCAAACATGGCTTCAAATGCGGGGTTAACTGCTTGAATAATATCGTGGCTATCCGTCCACATCATCGCAACCGGACTGATATTAAAATAAGATACCCGTTGCGCGCCTGCTTGCTGAGGAACCACGATTTGTACCATTAAGCCCATCGATGGCGCCAGCCGTGTCACTCTCAAGGTATAGCGTCCCTTTTTTCCCGCCAAACAACACCCCAAAATATCCGAGCATTGTGCTTCTAGTAGAGCATGAGAGAGACGTAATAATAACGCGGCTAAATCCGCGTTTTGCTTCGAGAATGGGAAAACCTCAAAAAAGGGCGTGGCAGCTTCATACGGTTGAGTACACAAAGCCATCGCTTCAGGATTCGCGTACGCCAAGGTGAGATCGTCATGCAACATCACGACCGGTGTTATCAGTGTATCGAGTAATGTTGCGTTCATGGCATCAAGATATCACAGTTATTCACTTTGTTGAGTATATGTAAAAACACACCTTTTCCTGTCGGCGAAGAAGAAAATGTGATCATTCCCAGCAATCGCCCTGCTCCGCACGGCTATGGACGTCGCACCGCAACTGCGTTGCCGTGCGGTGACGTATTATAACCGCCTTTAGTTATGCGTTCTTAAAGGTAGACATGCTCTCGAAGAAGTCAGCGATGCTATCAATCACAACCCTTAAACGCGCGGTATGTTTGAAGTCTTGATGAGTCACTAGCCAAATGTCATAAGCATCAGGCGCTGTCCAGTCAGGCCACACCCTTTCTAACTTTGATTTCTCGGCTAGAGGTATCGCGACTTCACCTATTCCCATGCCTTGAACAAGCGCTTGTCGCATCATAAAACTTGTGTTCACGCCCAGCTGAATAATCGATTTTTCACATATTATGCCACCAACGTGAATGGTCTCTCCTCTCTGATAATGTGGTGAGTAAACAACCAGTGAATGATCGTGAAAACTTTCGTCTTTTTTGGGAACGCCATGCTGGGAGATATACGTTTTCGATGCAAACAGACCTATTGGCCAACTGGCTAATTTTCTGACAATCAAATCTGGGTTGCTGGGTTTTACCGTTCTAATGGCAATATCTGCTTCGCGACGAGATAGATTCACAATGTCTGTTGATGTATCTAGTGTGATTTTTATACTGGGATAGCGGTCTTTTACCGTGCGCAGCGCAGGAAGAATGAAGTCTACACCCAATGAATCAGTGGTTGATATTCTTACCTCGCCTGCATATTGTTCATCGATGCTTTCAACCGAGCGGACTAGATCGGATGCTATATGTTCCATCTTGACTGCGTTTTTTAAAAAAACATCGCCGGCTTGAGTAAGGACATACCCTTTTGATGTTCTTAGAAATAGCTTTGCCCCGAGTGACTCTTCAACGGCACTAATGCGTCGACCAACGGTTGCTTGATCAACGCCCAAAGCTTTTCCTGCACTTCGTAAGCTGCCTTTGCGATATAAAGCCAGAAACACTTTTGTGTCATCCCAATTCATTATCATTCTCTCACGGTAAAGATGCCTGAATCCTAGCATTTACCATACTTACATTCGTCAATATATGATGAATTTTTGCATTGCTATCATGAGAAATCGCCGCATTTTCTCTTCATTTTTTTGTTTACAATCCTACCTTCACTGTAAGTTAGGAAGGTTAGCGATGCTCCAGTCAGACAAAACACACAATGCAATGAAGGCCGTAGAGATAACCAAACCGGGAGGACCCGAGGTTTTATCCGTGACTCACCGACCGATACCTGATGTCGGTGATGACGAGGTACTTATCCAAAACTATGCCGCAGGTGTGAATGGCCCAGATGTCATGCAAAGAAAGGGGCTATATGATCCGCCGAAAGGCGCGTCAGACATTCCAGGCCTAGAAGTATCAGGTACGGTCGTTGCGGTAGGGAAAAACGTGCATCAATTTAAAGCCGGTGATCGCGTCGCCGCACTGCTTACAGGCGGTGGATACGCAGAATATAGTGTTGCCAAAGAAGATAATGTACTCACAGTACCTGATGGCTTAAATCTTGTAGAGGCAGCTGCACTCCCTGAGACGTTTATGACCGTATGGCTGAATATGTTTGAAAGGGGACAGTTTAAAGCGAACGACATTATCCTCATTCATGGTGGGGCGTCAGGAATAGGCACAACAGCAACAATGTTGGCAAAGGCCTTTGGTGCAAAGAAGATAATAACTACTGTCGGCTCTCGAGAGCACCAAGAAGCCAGTTTAGCACTGGGAGCGGATGTGGCCATACTTTATAAAGAAGAGGACTTTGTTGATATTGTTCATCAAGAAACAGAGGGTTACGGTGCTGATATTATTTTAGATATTATCGGTGGAGATTATGTTGAGAGAAATTACCATGCAGCCGCGACCAATGGTCGAATCGTCCAAATAGGCATTATTGGTGGTAAAGCAAAAAATCTTGACCTATTCCCGATGCTATCCAAAAGGCTTACTCACATAGGTTCTACATTGCGCTCTCGGACTGCTGCGGAGAAGAAAGAAATCATCACACAGTTAAAGGAAAATGTATGGGGACTTATTCGATCAGGACAGATTAAGCCTCAGATTTATAAAATGTTTTCTCTTGACGAGGTACAGAGCGCCCATCGATTAATTGACTCAGGTCTTCACGTGGGAAAAATTGTGCTGACAAATAAATAAACAGATAGGACGTTGTCACTGTAAAGCCGCGCCCGCGCTTTACGGCGAGTTGGCCATCACGCAAAACGCCCAGCTAACAACGGTCCGCAAGCGCACCACGCTGGGCTGCGTCATGGCCACCGCCGCGCATCGCGGGCACTCTTTCTCTTCTCAACCCTTGCCCCAATCTTGGGGCGCCCTGCTTCGCAAGGCTATGAACGTCGCACCGCAACTGAACAGCGTTGCCGTGCGGAAACCATCGAGTGACGGTGTCACATTCTCTCGCGCGGACCGTTCAGCTCGCCTTGCCCACCTTTTGTGGACGCTCCAAATTGCGTCAGGGTGTTCGGCCAGCTAAACGACAGCTGGCACGATCTCCCTGCCTTAACATAACACTGCAATAATGCGTAATTGCGACGCGCCTATCGCCAGCAAGCTGTCGGGCGCTGGGCAACTCCGCATTATCAGGTGTTATATTAAATTTTCCGCGACCTACCCTCGCACTCTTATGCCGCCGCCGGCATGGGCCGGCAGCCGCATAACCGCTTCGTCACGCAAGCGGCCTTCACGGTGGCCACCACATCCCCCGCCCGCCCAGGCTG
>NZ_MUFN01000039.1:0-28325 GCF_001996205.1 Salinivibrio sp. IB574
TGATACCGTGGTGGGGGCATACTTTGTCGAATGGGGCATTTATGGCCGTAACTTCGATGTCAGTCAGGTGCCCGCGGGGAATCTCACCCACATCTTATATGGCTTTATCCCCATTTGTGGCCCCAATGAGTCATTAGGCGACATCGAAAATGGCAACAGCTTGCGCGCACTTGAGCTCGCCTGCCAAGGCTCAAAAGACTATGAAGTGGTGATCCATGACCCTTGGGCGGCGGTTCAGAAAAAACTGCCCGGCACACCAGCTAAAGATCCGATTGGTGGCACTTATGCGCAAATGATGGCGCTCAAGCAGCGCTACCCGGATCTGAAAATTCTCCCATCTGTGGGCGGCTGGACCCTATCAGACCCCTTCTATGATTTCACCGACAAAGCCAACCGTGATGTCTTTGTTGCGTCGATGAAAGAGTTCCTACAGACCTGGAAATTCTATGATGGGGTCGACATTGACTGGGAATACCCAGGCGGTGGCGGTGCCAACCCAGATCTGGGCAATCCAGATAAAGACAGCCAAGCCTACGCGGCCTTAATGCGTGAGCTGCGCGCGATGTTGGATGAGCTCGAAGCCGATACCGGCCGTGAGTACCAACTCACCTCGGCCGTCGGTGCCGGTTATGACAAAATCGCCAACGTCGATTACAGTGCCAGCGCGCCGTACATGGATTACATCTTTGCCATGACTTACGACTTTTTCGGCGCGTGGAATAATGTCACCGGTCACCAAACCGCCCTTTACTGCGGCAGCCATATGAGCGCCGATGAATGTGATGGTACTGGCGTCGATGATAACGGCGAGCCCCGCAAAGGCCCTGCCTACACGCTCGATAATGGCGTGCAATTACTGCTAGAAAGCGGCGTACCACCGGAAAAAATGGTGATTGGCACCGCGATGTACGGCCGTGGCTGGGAAGGCGTTTTCCCTGCCAATGCGACCGATCCTAGCAACCCGATGACCGCACCCGGTAACGGCCCGATCAAAGGCAGCACCGCAGACGGTATTTGGGAAGCGGGCGTGATTGACTACAAAGGCATCGTCAAATCCATGCTCGGCAGCGCGGGGAACAAAGCCAAAGGCCAGTATGTGCGCAATCACAACTTCGCCGGTTTGTTTGCTTGGGAAATCGATGCCGACAATGGCGATATCCTCAATGCGATGCACGAAGGCCTAGCACAGGATGGTCAGCCGCCAGTCAATAATGCTCCAACCGTCACCCTTGCGCAGCAAAGCTATACGCTGGCGCCCGGAGCATCGTTAACCATTGCCGCCAATGGGCGTGATCGGGATGGCGATATCCTGACCTATCGCTGGCAAGGCGATACGGCGCTGACCCTGACTAATAGCGACACGGATTCGGTCACCGTGACCGCCCCCGATGTGAGCACCAGCACCGATTATTCCCTGTCTGTGACGGTATCGGATGGTCAAGCCAATGCCGAGGCCAGCACGACTATTAAGGTGGTGGTACCGGGTGAAAACCAAGCCCCCACCGTGGCACCTATCGCCCCTGTTAGCCTGAAAAGCGGTGAGCAAACCCGCGTGACGATTGAGGCAAACGACCCAGATGGCGATACACTCAGCTACACCTACCGTGCATCCGGCGATCTGGCCGTTGCTGGCAGCGGTGATCAGGTGACGCTGACCGCGCCCACCGTGACGGAGAATCGCGACTATGTGGTCACGGTCGAGGTCAGCGATGGCGACAAAACCACGCAAGCGCAATTCACGGTAACCGTGACGGCGGCCAGTGGCTTACCAACGTGGGATGAAAACACCGTGTATGTCGGCGGCGATCGCGTCCTGTATCAAGGGGTTGAGTATCGCGCCAAGTGGTGGACCAAAGGCCAGCGCCCAGACCAAGGCGATCCATGGGAGCGCGTCGGGGATAGCCAAGCCAACCAAAGCAGTGAATGGCAAGCGACCGTTGCTTATTCCGGTGGCGATGAAGTTGAATATAACAACCAACGCTACCAAGCCAAGTGGTGGACGCAAGGCGAAAAGCCGGGCAGCGCCGCGGTCTGGCAATTGCTGTAACGGTTTTTCACTTCCCTCAATGACAAAACGCCCCAACAGGGGCGTTTTTCTTCAGCGGTGGACAAGAGACAAGGCACTTAACGACGCTGACGCACCGCTTCATACAAACAGACGCCAGTTGCCACGGACACGTTCAAGCTCGACACGCTACCCGCCATTGGGATCCGAATCAGCTCATCACAGGTTTCACGCGTCAAACGGCGCATGCCATCTCCTTCTGCGCCCATCACTAAGGCGAGCGGCCCCACCAATTTGGTGTCGTAAACATCATGATCGGCCTCACCCGCCGTGCCCACAAACCACACGCCCTGCTCTTTGAGCGCACGCATGGTTCGCGCTAAGTTGGTGACGCGCACTAAAGGCACGACTTCAGCGGCGCCACAGGCGACTTTTCGCGCCGTAGCATTGAGCTGAGCGGATTTGTCTTTCGGGACAATCACTGCACTGACTCCCGCCGCATCCGCGGTACGCAAGCACGCCCCCAAGTTGTGGGGGTCAGTTACCCCATCAAGCACCAGCAGCAAGGGACTCTCGGTATTGGCGAGGATCGCCTCCAAGTCATTTTCGTTATACTGACGGCCCGCTTTGACACGTGCCACAATCCCTTGGTGCGACGCACCTTGGGTTTTGTCGTCTAACGCTTTGCGGCCGACTTGCTGAATACTGATCCCCAGCATCGCTAATTCGTTTAGTACAGGCACCAAGCGTTCGTCTTGACGGCCTTTTAGCACCATCACGTCAATAAAGCGAGATGGATCAGTCGCAAGCACGGCTTGGACGGCATGAATGCCGTAAATGGTTTCATTACTCATGGGTTACTTCTTTTTCTTGACCGCTTTAGGTTTTTGCTTCTTCGCCTTTTTCTTGCGTGCTTTTTCCGCAGGCGACTTACCTTTGCCCTTCTTGCCTTTTTTCTCTGCAGGGGCCTTGTCTTCTTCAACGCTAGGCACGGCGCCACGTTTCAGTTGCTGACGCACGGACATTCGCTCGCGACGGGCTTGTGGGTCTTTATTCGACTCCGCACGGCCTTTCTTGCGTTTGTCACGGGCTGTTTTCCCCGGGCGACGGGCTTTGCGCTCAGAGCCTACCAGCTCAAAGTCGATTTGTCGCTCATCCAAGTTAACGGCTAAGACTTTCACGGTCACCTGATCACCGAGTCGGAACACACGTCCCGATCCTTCACCGACCAAGCGTTGACCCACCATATCAAAGCGATAGTAATCATTATCGAGGTTGGAAATATGGACCAAACCGTCGATATGTAACTCATTGAGGCGAACAAAGAAGCCAAAACCAGTAACATTGGCAATCACGCCTTCCAACTCATCACCAACGTGATCTTGCATATATTCGCACTTAAGCCAATCAGCCACATCACGGGTAGCATCATCAGCACGACGTTCGGTTTTCGAACACTGCTCGCCGAGCACATCCATATCGTCAAATGAGTAGTGGTAGCCACCGGTCGGGGTCCAACGGTCTTGGTTTTTACCCGCTTGTTTGGCAATCAAGTATTTGAGTGCACGGTGCAATAGCAAATCCGGATAGCGACGAATAGGCGAGGTAAAGTGTGCGTATTGCTTGAGTGCCAAACCAAAGTGGCCTTGGTTATCCGCTTGATACACCGCTTGCTTCATCGAGCGGAGCAACATGGTTTGGATCAGTTCACTGTCAGCGCGACCATGCACCACATGCATCAGTGCCGCGTAGTCTTTCGGCGTCGGCTCAAGGCCGCCGCTGAGACTCAAGCCTAACTCGCCTAAGAAATCTTTAAAGCCACTGAGGCGCTCTTCGCCCGGCGCTTCGTGGACACGATAGAGCGCTGGCTCTTTGTGTTTTTCCACAAAACGCGCCGACGCGATATTGGCCAAGATCATACACTCTTCGATGATCTTGTGCGCATCGTTACGCTCCACCGGCACAATACGGTCGATTTTACGCTGTGCGTTGAAAATAAACTGGGTTTCCACCGTCTCGAACTCAATCGCCCCGCGTTGTTGGCGAGCCTCACTGAGCACTTTGTACATATCGTGCAAGGTCTCTAAGTGCGGTACCAGAGAACGGTAGCGCTCACGCAACTCCTCATCGCCTTCAAGGATGTGAGACACCTTGGTATAGGTCAGACGCGCGTGGGAATTCATCACCGCTTCGTAATGCTTGTAGCCAGATAACGCACCTGACTCAGAAATCGTCATCTCACACACCATACACAAGCGATCGACTTGCGGGTTCAGCGAGCATAAGCCATTGGACAGCACTTCCGGCAACATGGGCACCACTTGATTCGGGAAGTACACCGAGTTACCGCGGTTTTGCGCTTCTTTATCCAACGCCGAATCAGGTCGCACATAGTAGCTGACATCGGCAATCGCTACCCACAGACGCCAGCCGCCCGAGCGTTTACGCTCGCAATAGACCGCATCATCAAAGTCGCGGGCATCTTCACCATCGATGGTCACCAGTGGCAAATCACGTAGATCGACGCGGCCCTCTTTGGCTTTTTCTGGTACTTCCTCACTCAAGCTTTTCACTTGCTTGAGTACCGCATCCGGCCATTGGTGGGGAATATCGTGGGTGCGCATCGCAATTTCGATTTCCATGCCGGGCGCCATGTTCTCGCCCAGCACTTCAACAATCTTACCGACAGGATTGGTTTGTCGAGTCGGGCGCTGCATGATCTCGACCACCACCACATTGCCCATACGCGCACCTTGGGTTTGCTCTTTGTCGATCACGATGTCTTGACCAAGACGGCTATCATCGGGCACGACAAAGCCCATGCCATCTTCCACAAAGTAACGGCCCACGATCTGACCTTGGCGTGCCTCGAGCACCCGTACTACACGGGCTTCTTTGCGGCCACGCTTATCGGTGCCGACACCTTGGGCTAAAATCACATCACCGTGCATCACGCTACGCATTTGATGGTGCGGTAACATCCAATCATCGTGATTGCCTTTGCCTTCTGGGCGTAGAAAGCCAAAGCCGTCTCGGTGACCGATGACAGTGCCTTTAACCAAGTCTAATCGCTCGGGTAAGGCGTAGCACTGGCGACGGGTAAACACCAATTGGCCATCACGCTCCATAGCGCGCAGGCGTCGACGTAAGCCTTCATACTGTTCATCACCGGCGAGCCCCAAGTGTGCGAACAGATTGTCTCGACTTACCGGCGCTTTAAAGCTGCGTACGACCTCGAGCAGGTGTTCACGGCTAGGGACGGGATTGTCATATTTTTCTGCTTCACGAGCTTGGTGCGGATCGGCCGCAATGCCTGTGGGCGTATTTTTTGTCGAACCTGTGTCTTGCGACATAGACCTTTTCCTATTGGCGTATGTTGATTTCATTATWTCTGTTAACTGACGCTAATGCGCCGCGATGATCGCAGTTTGACGTTTTGTTTCAGCGTCTTGCTTGTAAACAACGAGAGGAATATGGCGCAGGCACCATATCGAATCAGATTGGAAACAGATGAGTGGTAACGAGTATAACGAATTTGTGTGACAAAATCGCTTATTGTGCTTACCAATAACTGGTGCGACGTTTGGCGCGCGCAATAATGTTTTGTGGCATACGCGCTTCTAGCGCAGCACGCAGCTGAGCAATCCGATTGCGAGTTTGGGTGTCCGCGGTAATAGTTTGGTACAACCAACGGTAAGCATCTTCATAATCGAGCGGCGAGCCGACATCATCCACTAGCAGCTCAGCCAGTAAGATGCGTGCACGCGTATCCCCCAGCGAAGCCGCTTCACGCAGATAAGGAATGGCTCGGCGCTGGTCCTGCTGGACGAGCGTGCCATTGGCATAATAGCGTCCCAGTTGCTCGAGTGCCGCGGGCAAGCCTTGTTGTGCCGCCAGCTTCATGTAGTAAACACCCAGCTCCGCATCCTGATCCACACACACGCCCCACGCCAGCATATCACCGTATAAAAACTCATAGGCGGGCGATCCAACACGGGTGGCACGGGCTTCAATATCTTGGATCAATTGGCACTCGTCCTGCTTCACCCGTTCAAGGTGAGAGTTAGTTTCGAACAAGGCAATCAATTCGCTCTCTTCATACACAGGCACAGCGGGGCCGACGTCCGCTTTGGCCGCTGCTGTTGACAACAAAAGAGAAAAAACTAGCGTTCGAAACTTCATGCCTACTCGCTATCAAAACAAAAAACTAAGCAGCAGCGTCAGGGCTACCTGTGCCTTTTTTGTATCGGCGCTATGTGAAATGACTTTAGCAAAGGCGGCAAGTTTTTTCCGCTATCGCGCGATCTCGATTCCAAGCTGGGCGAAAAAAGCATTAAAAAAGCCAGCGACAAGGCGCTGGCTTTTACCATTCAAAGCAATTGCTTATTCAGCAAACGGATGTACTTTGATGATGGTTTCGTTACGGTCAGGACCGGTTGAAATAATATCAATCGGCACACCGGTCAGCTCTTCGATACGCTTGATGTAATCGAGCGCCGCTTGCGGCAGTTCGTCGAGAGATTTCACCCCAAAGGTGTTCTCGCTCCAACCAGGCATGCTTTCATAGATAGGCTCGATGTTTTCGTACGCGTCAGCGGCCAGAGGGGATACCTCAACGGTTGAACCGTCTGCCATCTTGTAACCGGTACAAATTTTGATTTCTTCCAAGCCGTCCATCACGTCAAGCTTGGTCAGACAGAAACCTGACACTGAGTTGATTTGTACTGCACGACGCATCGCAACCGCATCAAACCAACCACAACGACGTTTACGGCCGGTGGTCGCACCGAATTCGGCACCTTTAGTACCAAGGTGCATGCCAATCTCATCATCCAACTCAGTCGGGAATGGACCCGCACCGACACGCGTACAATACGCTTTAGCAATACCCAAGATATAGCCAAGGTGACGCGGACCAAAACCAGAGCCTGCAGCAACGCCGCCAGCAGTGGTGTTCGACGAAGTAACGTACGGATAAGTACCGTGGTCGATGTCTAGCAAGGTGCCTTGTGCGCCTTCAAACATGATTTTGTCACCACGTTTGCGGGCATCATCAAGCTCTTGAGTCACGTCCATCACCATACCAGTAAGGATGTCCGCTTGCTCCATGACTGTCGCCAAGGTCTCTTCATAGCTCACAGGCTCAGCCTTGTAGAAATGCTCAAGCTGGAAGTTATGGAATTCCATCACTTCTTTTAGCTTTTCAGCAAAGGCTTCTTTGTCGAACAGATCGCCAACACGCAGACCACGACGTGCCACTTTATCTTCGTACGCAGGCCCGATACCACGACCGGTCGTACCGATGGCTTTCTTACCGCGTGCTTGCTCACGTGCTGCGTCAAGCGCAATGTGATATGGCAGGATCAGAGGACAAGCTTCTGACAGGAATAGGCGCTCACGAACCGGCACACCGCGCGCTTCCAGCTCACCCATTTCTTTCAGCAGAGCATCCGGCGACAGCACAACACCGTTACCGATGATACATTTAACGTTGTTGCGAAGGATACCAGAAGGAATCAAGTGTAGGACGGTTTTCTCGCCGTCGATGACAAGAGTATGACCAGCATTGTGACCGCCTTGGTAGCGAACCACGTATTTTGCGTCTTCAGTCAAAAGGTCAACGATCTTTCCCTTACCTTCGTCACCCCATTGGGTGCCGAGAACTACTACGTTATTACCCATCTTTTTCGATATGCAGCTAGTTAAAAATGGATTCTAGCACCTTCAAAAAACGGTTGCAGTTATTTTTTAACCATAATGTCGTTTTCTTACCATGGGCTTGTCACGTCAAGCTGACAGCCCCTTGGTTAACTCAAGAGGTAATAGGCCAATACCGCACCGATCACCACCAAGCAACCTCCGATACGTCGCAACTGATTATCCGGCTGCTGGCTCAGCTCAGTCACCATTTGTCGCCATTGCTTGGGGAATAACATGGGCCCTAGCCCTTCGACCACCAATACCAGCGCAAGCGCTGCCCATAATGTCGTCATGATTCATCCTCCTACATTGAATCTTGCTGTGCGCGATAAGCCGAAGACAAAAAAAAGACAAGGCGCAGTGCCTTGTCTTTTCTCGCGGTTATTGCGGTTTATTTATTGATCACGTCAGGCTGCTTCATGTATTTGAAGAAGTCACTTTTCGGATCAACCACCAGCATATCGCTCTTACTGTTAAAGCTTTTACGATAGGCTTGTAGCGAGCGTACAAAGCTATAAAACTCAGGCTCTTTCTTGAACGCGTTAGCAAATAGCTTCGCCACTTCCGCGTCAGCTTCACCACGGGTGATCCGCGCTTGACGCTCTGCTTTAGACAGAATGGTCGCCACTTCTAGCTCAGCTTGCGCGCGAATAATTTCCGCTTGCTCACGCCCTTGTGCACGATGACGACGGGCAACCGCCTCACGCTCAGCACGCATACGTGCATAAATAGACTCACTGATTTCACTCGGCAGGTTGATACGCTTGATACGCAAGTCAATCAACTCAATACCCAAATCACGTGAACCTTCGCTCGCCGCACGATCAAGGACACTTTTCATGACCTCATCACGCTTTTCAGACACAATTTCTTTAATGGTTTTGCTACCGATTTCGGCACGCAAGCCATCCGCGACACGACGCTGCAACAACGACTCGGCAGTCAGTTTGTTACCCCCACCGGTGGACAGGTAATACTGGCCAAAGTCTTTGATACGCCACTTCACGTAAGAGTCAATAATGACGTCTTTTTTCTCGGCGGTAACAAAACGGTCAGCACGGTCATCCATGGTTTGGATACGCGCATCGAGTGTGTTGACGCGATCAAACAATGGCAGTTTGAAATGCAGGCCCGGCTGATAGATTTTCGCCACGTCGTTATCCGCTTTAAGCACGCGCCCAAAACGGACCACGATGCTACGTTCGCCTTCACTCACCACGAAGATCGACATCAAAAAGACAACAACGGCTAGGACGACAACAGGGATCATCATCTTACGCATGCTTAGTATCTCCCTTCTCGTGATGAACCAGAACGCGGCGCCGACTCTTGCTGGGTTGGCTGTGCGCTTTGCTCAAGCTCAATACCATATTGGCTGCTCGACGTCTCTTTACGCTGGTTCGGTCCAACGGCTGCGCCTCCCATTAGTTTATCGAGTGGGAGATATAACAGATTGCTGTTGCCGCTTTGCGAATCCACCATCACCTTACTGGTGTTGCTGTAGACTTCTTCCATGGTCTGAATATACAGACGGTTACGCGTTACGCGTGGGGCTTCACGGTACTCAGGCAAGAGCTTCTCAAATTGAGACACTTCACCTTGTGCTTCGTTAACCGTACGCTCTTTGTAACCCAATGCGGCTTTTTTCAAGGTTTCCGCACGACCGGTTGCTTTTGGCAATACGTCATTACGATAGGCTTCAGCTTCACGGATAAAGCGCGCTTCATCCTCTCGTGCTGCAATCGCATCATCAAACGCGTCTTTCACTTGCTCCGGTGGGCGCGCATATTGGAAGTTCACATCCACCACCAACAGTCCCATGTCGTACTTATCAATGATTTTGTTGAGTTCCACTTGGGTACGCTCACGCACTTCTTGACGACCACGGGTGATGATATCGTCCATCAAGGAGTCACCGACCACCGCACGAAGCGCTGAATCTGTGGCTTGACGCAAGCTATCGTCAGCATTGGTGACGCTGTAAAGATATTGCTGTGGATCCATCACGCGGTATTGCACGTCCATTTCAACGTTCACCACGTTCTCGTCTTTGGTCAGCATAAGACCCGAACTGTTCAGAGAACGGATAGATTCAACGTTGACAGTGCTGACCGTATCCACAAAGGTAGGTTTCCAGTTCAAACCAGGCTGCACGATCCGGTCATATTGTCCAAAACGCAGCACCACACCCCGCTCGGCTTCGCCGATGGTGTAGAACCCAGAGATCCCCCAAACAATCGCGCCAATCAGTGCAAGTACACCTAGACCGGCGACTCCTCCCCCAAAGGATGGGCCTTTGCCTTTACGGCCTCCGCCGCCTAAGCCACCGAGTTTGCGGCTTAGCTTGTTAAATAGTTCATCAAGATCCGGTGGGCCTTGATTCCGGCCACCACGATTGCCCCAGGGGTCTTTATCGGGACCGCCATTGTTTCCTGGCTCATTCCACGCCATTCGCGCTCTCCATCAAATTGATCTGACGATAGTTTTTTACTTTAGCAGCCTAGTCGCTGACGATAAAGTCGCCAAGGTGACTGCCTTCTCTTTTTTCCAGCCGATACCAATCTGTTTGTGGCAAACGCACATCAACGAGTAAGTGACCATCGTCTTGGTACTCCTCGTGCACAATGCAGCGCATCTGACAAAACTTACTGTGCATTCGGCCCGCCATGCTTGGTGGCAACCGCAGGCGATGTTTCACCATAGTGCCAGCCAAACGCTCGGTGAGGGCTTCAAATATCAGCGAAATTCCTTGTCCGGATAGCGCCGAGACCCATACCGCTTGTGGGATCCCCTCGTCGTCTCGTTCAATACGAGGTTCAGCGCGTTCTAGACTATCGATTTTATTCATGACAATCAGACGAGGCACATCAGCGGCGTCAATTTCTTCTAGCACGCTGTTGACCGCTTCCATATTGTCACGGTACCTGTCATCACTGGCATCGACCACGTGCAGCAGCAAGTCCGCTTCTTGGGTTTCTTGCAAGGTTGCTTTAAATGCAGCCACCAAGTCATGCGGCAGGTGGCGAATAAAGCCCACCGTGTCGGCAAGAATTGAGGGACCAACATCCTCCACTTCAATCCGGCGTAAGGTCGGATCGAGGGTGGCAAACAACTGATCCGCGGCATACACACCCGCTTCAGTGATGCGGTTAAATAACGTTGATTTCCCAGCGTTGGTATAGCCTACGAGTGAGATAGTGGGCACTTCCGCGCGCGCTCGCGCACGACGCCCCTGCTCTCGCTGCTTAGCGACTTTTTCCAACCGACGAAGAATCGCTTTTACCCGATCTCGCAATAATCGACGGTCAGTTTCCAACTGGGTTTCACCCGGCCCGCGCAAACCAATCCCACCTTTTTGCCGCTCAAGGTGAGTCCAGCCTCGCACCAAACGCGTTGACAGGTGGCGTAGCTGGGCCAGCTCTACCTGCAACTTACCCTCATGGGTGCGTGCACGTTGGGCAAAGATGTCGAGGATCAAACCGGTTCGGTCTAATACCCGACACTTAAACAATTGTTCCAAGTTACGCTCTTGCGCCGGTGATAATGCGTGATTGAAGATCACGACATCGGCACCGACTTGGCGTACGGTGTCAGCGACTTCTTGCGCCTTACCCTCACCGACAAAATACTTGGGATGTGGTGACTGACGGCTGCCGACAACAACTTGCAAGGCATCGACACCCGAGGACGACACCAGCATTTGAAACTCGCTGAGATCGTCCCACTCGCCATCATGGGTAAAATTGATATGAACGAGTACAGCCTGTTCACCGGCCTCGTAACGGTCAAACAAGCAAACAGCTCCTTAGCAAATGAATGCTCACTCCTCAGGTTTATCCTGCTGACGATCACCGTGTGAACGCTCGGCAGAACCCTGGTTATTGTTATGGTGGCTGACTGGACGTGCAGGCACGACGGTTGAGATCGCGTGCTTATACACCATCTGGTTAACCGTGTTTTTCAGCAGAATCACGAATTGATCAAACGATTCAATCTGGCCTTGCAACTTAATGCCATTCACCAAGTAAATGGAAACGGGAATACGCTCACGACGTAGCGCATTTAAGAATGGGTCTTGTAATGATTGCCCCTTAGCCATTATTTCTTTTCCTTATTTGTTTGTAATTGTAGTCAATCTAAGCGGTTAAGCAGCGTCCTTGTCAGGGACAGTATACATTAAGTCTCTGTCTCTGCCGCCAACGCTTTTGTCACCGTTTGTAAAGATAGTGACGGCGAGTCACTATCAAGCCAAGTCACATTTTCCCAGCCGCGAAGCCAAGTAATCTGACGTTTGGCCAACTGGCGCGTCGCGCAAATCCCACGATAAACGGCTTCTTCATGGGTGCAGCGTCCGGCCAAATAATCCCACATCTGGCGATACCCCACGCAACGAATCGACGGCAAATCCGGATGCAGATCACCTCTTTCGTATAGCGCGCGTACCTCCTGTTCAAACCCTGCCTCTACCATCTTGGCAAAGCGAAGTTCGATGCGGCGATGCAACTCTCCTCGATCCTGAGGAGTGATTGCGAACTGGTGAACCTGATACGGCAAAGGATCACCTTTTTTCTCAGTTAGCGCCGTTAATGTGTGTCCGGAAACCCGGAATACTTCTAACGCACGCATGATGCGCTGCGGATCATTGGGATGGATCCGCGCGCCCGCAACAGGATCAATATGGCATAACTGCTGATGCAATGCCTCCCAACCGTGCTGCTGCGCCTCTTGTTCAATCGCGTCGCGCACCTCAGGATCCGCACTGGGTAGCGGTGATAATCCCTCAAGCAACGCTTTAAAGTACAACATTGTGCCCCCCACCAGCAGCGGGATTTTGCCTTGGGCAACAATCTCTGCCATCGCGGTGAGCGCATCGTCACGAAAGTCGGCCGCCGAATAGGCTTGCGACGGATCGCGAATATCAATTAGGCGATGCGGGGCCTGAGCCAATTCATCAGCCGTTGGTTTGGCAGTACCAATGTCCATGCCGCGGTAAATCAATGCCGAATCCACACTAATAATTTCTACCGGCAATGTCTTACGTAACGCTATAGCCAGATCCGTTTTTCCGGAGGCAGTCGGCCCCATCAGAAAAATGGCCTTGGGCAACGGATTAGTCATGCTGTAATGCTTCTATCGCTGTGGTCAAGTCAAGACGTTTAAACACGCGCTGATAGCCATGCTGTAACGCCTCGCCCTGCCAATATTGTTCAATTTCCGAAACGGTCTGTACCGCTTGCGCAAGGCTGACGTGATCCGATGCTACTGTCAACTGCTTTGCCAGCCAACTCCACATGCTTGAGCTGTGATCTTCATGGGGTTGATCTGAGGTTAATGACAATAAAAATGCCAACAAGTCGGGAATAAAAGCTTGGAGGTTGGACTGGCGCAGTGGCTGACATACTGTCATGACCATCAACTGTTGTCCTTTTACCTTTATATGGATCCCAAAGCGCCCTAATAAGGTTTGATAGTGCTCAACCGCCTCACATTCTTGAGGCGACGCCGACATCCGTTGCGGGATCAATAGCGGCTGTGCCACTAACCCTTCATCAAGGGCGGGTCGCAACGCTCCCTGCTGACGCCATGTCTGCAAGGCTTGATAATCCGCCAACCACAACGCATCGCCGCGCGCGATCAGCACATAGTGACCGTGAGTCACGGCAAGCACTTTGCCTAACCCAGTTTCTGCGCTAGCGGGCCGATCGCTGGCATCGGCGACCGTCGCCTCTACCGTTGGCACAGTCTCAGACGCAGCTGGGGCTGATGTTTCTGAGAGTGTGGCAGTCTGCGTATGCGGCTTTTGTTCTGACGCGTAAGGCGTCATCAGTGCCTGATATGCTTCTGTCGCCTTTTTAGATGGTGGCGCGGGTTGCGAGGAAAACGCGCGATTCCCCGACCATTCGCCTGATTGCCCACGCTCGCGGACCGGCTCCTTGCGCTGGCCGGGATAATCCGGAAAACGGTTCACCGCGGTTTGGTAATCACTGGCCACCGCAGATGGCCGTGTCTGATAGCTAGCCTGTTCGCGGACCTCACCGGTTTCATTGTCCACCCCCTCTAAGACGGGAGAACTGGCCTGCTGTAACGCATCAAAAATAGCTTGGAAAATAAAGTCATGCACCAAGCGGGCTTGATGGAATCGCACTTCATGCTTCGCGGGGTGTACATTCACATCCACTTGGTGCGGATCCACATCAATGTAAAGAACAAACGCCGCATATTGGTCAGGGGCAAGGCTTTGCTCATAGCCTTGACGAATCGCATGGTTAATCAGCTTGTCTTTCATCATCCGCTGATTGACAAAGCAGTGCTGCATATCATTTTGCTGACGCGCACCTTCTGGCGTACAAATCCATCCCCGAAGCGTCATATCATGATGGGTCAGCTCCACGCGCAACGCATGGTCAACAAACTTTTGCCCACATACCGCTTTGAGACGACGTACCGGATCGCCCTGTTCAGGTACTCGCCGATACTGACGTACTGGCGTGCCGTTGTGACGCAAGTTAATGGTGATATCGAAACGGCTCAGTGCAATACGGCGCAATAGCTCATCAATATGGCCAAATTCCGTTTTCTCGGTACGTAAAAACTTACGTCGTGCGGGTGTATTGAAAAACAAGTCCACCACTTCCACGGTACACCCCACAGGATGCGCCGCAGGCTTAACACTTACGGCCATATCACGGCCTTCGGCATATGCTGACCACGCTTCTTGCTGTTCGGCAGGACGCGAGGTAATGGTCAGGCGAGAAACGGAGCTGATACTCGCCAGCGCCTCGCCGCGAAAGCCTAAACTCATGATCGCTTCGAGATCATCCAAGGTGTGGATTTTTGAGGTGGCATGCCGGCTCAACGCCAACTGTAAGTCTGCTTTACTAATTCCGCTGCCGTTATCACGCACACGGATCAGCTTACTGCCGCCTTTTTCAATATCGATATCGATACGGGTCGCGCCCGCATCAATACTGTTCTCGACCAACTCTTTGACCACAGACGCTGGCCTTTCGACCACTTCGCCCGCGGCGATTTGGTTGGCCAAGCGAGCCGGTAAAATCTGAATGGCCATATCAACTTCCCGGAATGATTAACGTCTGCCCCACCGCCAAGGTGTCAGAGCGCAGCGAATTAGCTTGCCGCAAGCTTTCAATGGTCACGCCATAATTGGCGGCGATTTTTCCTAAGTACTCGCCACGTTTGACTTTGTGCTTGCGATCCGGCGTCGTGGCACCGGGAATTGACAGTTTTTGCCCAACCCAAAGCGTATCCGATTTCAGACTATTGGCTCGGCGAATGGTACTGACCGACACCTGATAGTGCTCGGCAATCTTGCCCAGAAACTCGCCGCGGCTCACGGTATGGGTAACCGTACGCGTCGAAGAGGCAGCGTTATCCCCCTTACCGGCGAGTTTAGCGACATCGACATTAGGGATAGACAGCACTTGCCCGACCCGCAACGTGTTAGAGCTTAGCCCATTGGCTGATTTAATCGCCGCGACCGAGCTTTGGTATTTATTGGCGATCAAAGACAATGACTGTCCCGCCGTGACAGTATGTTTTACCCCATTTTTCCGGGCAGCGAATAGGGTGCCATCGGGCGGGAAATGTTCAAAATAATTACGGATCCCGTGATAGACCGCATCGGCAAGCCGGCGCTGGTGATCCCGTTGGAACAGGAGTCGTTCTTCTTGTGGGTTAGAGATAAACCCAGTTTCAATCAGCAAAGAGGGAATATCAGGCGATTTGAGGACAGCCAAACTGGCGTGCTCAGGGCTTGATTTATGCAGCTTGGTAACTTTCCCCAACTCTTTAAGCACCCGGGTCGCCACGTTATAGCCTTCTTTTTGCGAGTTGCTGAACTGTAAATCCAGCACCGCGCGACTGAGGTATTCATCTTCGTTGTTTTGTGCCAATAAGGACCCACCACCCAATAGATTGGACTGCTCTTCGTGCCTTTCAATCCAGCGACCAATTTCACTGTTCGCGCGGCGACGAGATAACACCCATACCGACGCCCCTCGTGGTTGAGGCTTGTGGAAACCATCGGCATGAATCGAAACCAATAAGTGGGCTTTGTGCTGGCGAGCAATCTCTGAGCGTCGATTCAAATCGACAAAGTAATCACCGGTGCGCGTGAGTACCGCTCGCATCCCGGGTACCGCATTAATGCGGGCGGCGGTTTGCTTGGCGATCGCCAGCGTGACGTATTTTTCAAATTTTCGTGTCGGGCCAACCGCGCCCGGGTCGTTGCCTCCATGACCGGCATCGATCGCCACGACGATGTCATCGGTGCCAAACGGCAACGCGGCCACCGTTTCTCGACGCTTCTTTTCCGCGGCACTCAAGTCGGGTTTATTCTTATCGACTTTATCAGGATGAGGCAAATCCACCACCAAGCGGTGGCCATACTCGCCGCCCGGGGCCAAAGCGAAGATGTGCGGCTTGGCCGCGTCTTTTAACTCAAACACCAATCGATAGGTGGACTTGGCAGGCGGGCTACTTTTGCGAATTTTAGTCAGTATATCGCTGCCCTTGACCGGCTTTGGGAGCGAGGTCGCCAGTGAGCTCTGCTTTAAATCAATGACCAAACGGTCAGGTCGAGTCAGTGAAAAGTAACTAAAGTCTGGCGCATCCGCTAAATCGACCACGACCCGTGTTTCATTAGGCGCAGGCCAAACGCGAATATTTTCAATCTGATTGGCCCAGCCTGTTACGCTGAACAGACCCGCGATYATCAAGGTGCATAGCCGCTGCCACATCATGCTAGTCATCCCATTCTAAGCGATTGATAACCGACACACCGACTTCGGTATTTGCGGTCAGCGCCACCGTGCGTTGCTCGCCGTCATACTGCAAAGTGATATCAAGATCCGCATGAGGTAACCAGCCCTGCCCTTTTTCCGGCCATTCAATCARGCACAGYGCCTGTTCATTRAAATAATCCCGRATCCCCATAAATTCCAACTCTTCTGGGTCTGCCAAGCGGTACAGGTCAAAGTGATAGACCTGCCAAGGCGGGAGCTGGTAAGGCTCGACCAAGGTATACGTCGGACTTTTGACGTTACCCGTATGACCCATTGCTTGAACAAATCCGCGACAAAACGTCGTTTTTCCTGCGCCCAGATCGCCATGTAAATAACAGGTTGTGCTTTGCGTACAAGCACGGGCCAACGCTGCCCCAAGGGCAACAGTACTGTCGGCGTCTGCCAACTGGGTATGAAAAGTTTGGGTCATGCTACTACTGCGTCTCGTCTGTTGGCTTTATTAATCGATCAATCGCTGTAACTCGGGTAATAAATCACTGGCAAGCAAACCACGTTCACCGGCAAGTGCCGCTTGGTCACCGGCTTTACCATGAAGATAGCAGCCCATGGCCGCTGCATGAAATAAATCAACGCCTTGAGCGATAAAGCTACCAATAACGCCAGATAACACATCGCCCATGCCGCCAGATGCCATGCCCGGATTCCCCACATTGGCTACAGCATAATCTGTGCCATCATATACGATCGTGCCTGCGCCTTTAAGTACTACTACCCCGCCGTAGCGTGTCTGGATAGCTTTGACGGCGGCGAAGCGATCGAGTTCCACATCCGCCACTTCACAGCCCAATAAACGCGCAGCTTCTCCCGGATGGGGGGTTAATACCCAGTCGTCTCGCTGTTGCGGATGGCGGGCGAGTTTATTGAGTCCATCGGCATCAATCACTTTAGTACCACGCGCTCCAACCGCGATTTTCCACAGCGCGTCAGACCACGCACTGCTGCCAAGCCCAGGGCCAATCACCAAGTTTGTCGCCCATTCCAGTGCCTCACTCAGTGACTGCCCAGGTGCCCAACCTTGGGTCATTAATTCGGGTTGACGCGTCACCAACATCAGGGTGTGATCCGCTTGGGTCACGACTTTGACTAACCCCGCTCCCGTCCGCAATGCCGCCTGTGCTGACAACGTCACCGCACCGGCCATACCATGATCGCCGCCCAAACAAAGTACCCGACCGAACTGGCCTTTGTGCGCAGTGCGATCACGTTTGGGAAGATACCGTTGGCAAAGATCATCACTCATCAGCCAGCCGGCAGCCTGTGTCTGACGACCAAAGGCGGTAGCAACATTCAACCCTGCAAAAACGAGCTCGCCTCGGTGTGACATTGCTTTACCGGTCACTAACCCTTGTTTTAGCGCGATCAGCGTCACCGTGATGGTCGCATTGATTGCACATCCTTTGACACAGCCACTGTCTGCACACAACCCCGAGGGAATATCGACGGCAATCACAGGCACTTGGCTTTGATTGATGCGCGAGATCGCTTCGGCATAATCCCCCGTCACCGCACGGGAGAGACCTGTGCCGAGGATCGCATCCACAATCACATCAAATTGTTGCATGGTCGGTGCGCTGGAAACATTGGTGCCCCCGCAATCCCGCCACTCCTGAAACGCAGTGGCCGCATCCCCGGTCAGCCGCTCTGGATCGCCTAACGCCCACACGGTAACGTTCAATCCCGACGATTTAGCCAGCCGAGCAATCACATAACCATCGCCCGCATTATTGCCCACCCCACACACAATCAATATCCGTGCGGCATTCGGGTAACGCTGCGCTAACGTGTCAAAAACGGCTTGTCCGGCTCGGAGCATTAACTGATACATCGGGATCTCAAGGGCCTTCGCCACGGCAATCTCACCCTCACGGACTTGCTCTGCACGATAAAAACTCTGTGGTAAACTTGCTGCCATCGAATGCCTCCATTCATTGTGCTTGCACCACTTCACGGCCCAGGATTTCTCGCTATGTCGCACCCCACGCCCGATGCTTCAATTGATTTCAACCAATTAGCCCAACGTATCAAGCAATGGGGACAAGCGCTAGGCTTCCAGCATGTGGGGATCACGGATGTTGATCTTACGCAACATGAAGCGCAACTGCAGCGTTGGTTAGATCTGGGATATCACGGTGAGATGGATTGGATGGCGCGTCACGGCATGATGCGCGCGCGTCCACAAGAGTTGGTGCCCGGCACCGTACGCGTGATCAGTGTAAGGATGAACTACTTGCCGCCTAACGCGGGCTTTGCCACCACATTAGCCAATCCAACGCTAGGGTATGTGAGTCGCTATTCGTTGGGGCGGGATTATCACAAATTGATCCGAAACCGCCTCAAAAAGTTGGGCCAGCAGATTGAGGCTGAAGTAGGCCCATACGGATATCGTCCTTTTGTCGACTCTGCCCCTGTTTTAGAACGCCCGCTCGCGGAAAAAGCCGGCCTAGGCTGGACAGGCAAGCACTCGCTGATCCTCAACAAAGAGACAGGATCTTGGTTCTTCCTCGGCGAGTTATTGGTCGATCTTCCTTTGCCGGTCGATACTCCGGTCGAAAACCAGTGCGGTAAATGTGTAGCCTGTATCACCAGCTGCCCAACCCAAGCGATCGTCGCCGAAGGCGTGGTCGATGCACGTCGCTGCATCTCTTATCTCACGATTGAGTACGATGGCGTGATCCCACTCGAGTTTCGTCATGCTATCGGTAACCGTATTTATGGCTGCGATGACTGCCAACTGGTGTGTCCATTTAACCGCGATGCAGAATTAACCCTAGAGGCCGATTTTCATTGCCGCCCAAGCCTTGAGCAGCAGCCACTCACGACCCTTTTTAACTGGGATGAAGACACGTTTTTATCCCTGACACAAGGGTCAGCGATTCGACGGATTGGCATACGTAAATGGCGGCGTAACCTCGCGATCGCGATGGGGAATGCCCCCTATGATGAAGATATCGTCAACAGCCTGTCTGCACGACTCGGTGAAGATGCCTTAGTCGATGAACATATTCAGTGGGCACTTGGCGAACAAGAGAAAAAGCGACTACAAATAGATGTGCAGCTTTTACCCACTGGCACCAAACGGCTGGTGCGCATTATCGAAAAAGGCCTGCCTAGAGACGCCTAACCGGCGGCTTATCACGGAAAGATGACGCTATTCACACAATGTGGAAAAGTCCATAAGTAAGCGCCGTTTTGGTGCACTTCTTGATAGTTAAACACATTGGTGGTGCATTAAGCGAGCAAGATCACGGAAGTGAATAAGATTGTGGAAAAGCGTTAAGTAAACTGGAAGAAAAATATAAAAAACCACTTAAAATCAAGGTTTTGGGCTTTAAATGTATCGATTAGCACTGTACTACAAACACAAGACACTTGATCAATATCTCACCACCCTCTCTCGCCGGCAAGAATTCATCAACCAGTTTATCCACAAGCATAGTTCTGTGGATAACTCTGTGCAATAACTGACGAAACCGCGCTATCACGCCGCCTTGAGAAAGGTTTGACGAAATAGTTAGCGAAAAATCAGGAATGATGCTTCACAGCATTAAAGAGAACGTTATAAAAAACGTTGCACTGGTGTTTAACCAAGTGATTGGAGCGACACACGAGGTTCGAACTCGTGACCTCAACCTTGGCAAGGTTGCGCTCTACCAGCTGAGCTAGTGTCGCTTATACCGAGTTGTAATTTGGAGCGACATACGAGGTTCGAACTCGTGACCTCAACCTTGGCAAGGTTGCGCTCTACCAGCTGAGCTAATGTCGCATTGCCGATGCGTTACATCGAATTTTAAATTGGAGCGACACACGAGGTTCGAACTCGTGACCTCAACCTTGGCAAGGTTGCGCTCTACCAGCTGAGCTAGTGTCGCTTAGATCGACCTGATCCACATCAGATCGAACATTAATTTGGAGCGACATACGAGGTTCGAACTCGTGACCTCAACCTTGGCAAGGTTGCGCTCTACCAGCTGAGCTAATGTCGCTTTCAACAGACGTTTCACGTCGTTAGGGCTGCGAATTATACGAAGAAAAAACCGGGTTGCAAGTGCTGACGAGCAAAATTTTGGTTTTTTCTTTTGATCGCTCAAAAGAACACCAGATCGATGAAAATAAAATCAGATCGTCAGGATCCTTTCGCGATAGAACTGCAATTCTGCAATTGATTCACGGATATCGTCAAGCGCTAAGTGCGTTCCCTGCTTCGAAAAGTCATTCAATATCTCAGGCTTCCAGCGTCGGACTAATTCCTTCAAGGTACTGACATCCACGGTGCGATAGTGGAAATAGCGCTCTAGTGCTGGCATGTGACGATACAGAAAGCGTCGATCTTGCCCCACGCTGTTACCACAAATCGGTGAAGCGCCTTCTGGTACCCACCGTGATAAAAAGGCGAGGGTTTGATCGATGGCATCTTGCTCACTAATGGTGCTTTGCTCGACGCGCGCCACCAATCCCGATTGAGTATGGGTGCGGGTACACCAGTCATCCATTTTGTCCAGTTCGCTTTGTGGCTGAGAAATCGCTAATACCGGCCCTTCTGCCAACACATTGAGCTGTGCATCGGTGACAATTGTCGCGATCTCAATGATCTTGTGGGTGTCAGGATCTAATCCAGTCATTTCCAGATCAATCCAGATTAAATTGTTTTCACTGAACGCCATTGAACTTGCCTTTTTTATGCGTAAACCATGTATCATACTGTGCTTGATATGAAAGCCAACTTAACCGATAAGAGTCATCGTGGCAAAAAAGAAAAAGCTTACCAAAGGCCAACTACGGCGCGTGCGATCCAACCAACAACGTCGGATCAAACAGCAAGATAATGATGTGCAATGGGATGACGCGCTGCTAGAAAATGCACGCGAGGGACGTGTGATCACGCGATTTGGCCAACACGCTGATATCGAGGATCCGCAAACTGGGATCATCCATCGCTGCAATCTGCGTCGTACCGTGCAAAGCTTGGTTACTGGCGACCGTGTGGTTTGGCGTCCGGGAAAAGAAACCCTGCATGGCATTGCCGGCGTTGTCGAGGCAGTGCATGAACGCCAATCGGTTCTGACTCGTCCCGACTACTATGATGGCGTAAAACCCGTTGCCGCTAACATCGATCAAGTGATCATCGTGGCCGCGATTTTGCCCGAGTTATCACTGAATATTGTTGATCGTTATTTGATTGCCTGCGAAGTCTTGAATATTCGTCCTCTAATCGTCATCAACAAGGTCGATTTGCTAGATAGCGAGGGGCGTGAAATGGTGGACGAATTACTCGACATCTATCGCGATATTGGCTATCCCATCGTGTTGGTGAGTGCCGATACCGGCGAAGGGATGGAGGCGCTAGAACGCCATCTCGATCAACATGTGAGTGTCTTTGTCGGCCAATCCGGCGTGGGAAAATCAAGCTTGGTCAATACGCTACTGCCGGATGTGGATGCGCAAATTGGTGACGTCTCTGAAAACTCAGGGTTGGGCCAACATACCACCACCGCCGCGCGTTTGTATCATTTTGACCAAGGGGGCGATCTTATTGACTCCCCTGGCGTGAGAGAATTTGGTTTGTGGCATTTAGAGCCGGAACAAATCGCACAAGGCTTTGTCGAATTTCGTGACTATCTGGGTGGCTGTAAATTCCGTGATTGTAAGCACGGCGATGATCCAGGTTGCTTGTTGAGACAAGCCGTGGAAGATGGCCATATCAGCGTCGAGCGGTTTGATAGCTATCACCGTATTATCGAGAGCATGAAAGAAGCCAAAGACAACCGTCAGTTTTCACGTAACAAGCAAAACTGATCCAACAACGCGCCTCTGTCACTTCGTCATCGGATTGGCTACACTGCGCGGCTTAGCCGCTGCAAGGCGTGTAAATACTCTTTAACCATTCAGGACATAACCGTGCGAGACGATTTGAAAGTCGGCCTGCAATATATAGCGCCGAAACATGCCCTTACCCGAATGATGGGGAAACTAGCCAGCCTTAAAGGTGGATGGTTGACCACTGCTGTGATCAAATGGTTTATCAAGCAATATCAGGTCGATATGAGTGAGGCCAAAGTCAGTGACCCTGCCTACTATCGCACCTTTAACGACTTTTTCGTACGAGAGCTCAAGCCCGCGTTACGCCCCATTGATGGCGATGCAGAGACGTTGGTCTATCCCGCCGATGCGTGCGTCAGTCAAGCCGGATTGATTGAGCAAGGACGTATTATCCAAGCCAAGGGCCACTCGTTTGATGTCACTGAACTCGTCGGTGGCGATCACGCCCTTGCCGACCAGTTTAAAGAGGGTCACTTTGCCACCCTTTACTTGTCACCGCGTGACTATCACCGTGTGCACATGCCATGTGATGCCGTGTTGCGTGAAATGGTCTACATCCCCGGCGATTTGTTTTCCGTCAATCCACTGACGGCAGAGAACGTGCCGAACTTGTTTGCCCGTAACGAGCGTGTAGTGTGCGTATTTGAGACTGAATTTGGGCCTATGGTGCAAGTTTTGGTGGGCGCAACCATTGTAGGCAGTATTGCCACCACATGGGCGGGTACAGTCACTCCGCCAACCGGTGGCAGCATTCGCCGTTGGGAATACCCGACAGAAGGCGAACAAGCTATCCGCTTTGCTCAGGGTGATGAAATGGGTCTATTTAAACTCGGCTCAACCGTGATTAACCTGTTCCCTGCAGGAGCAATCCGTTTTCACGATGACGTAGCCCCCGGCACCCCAACACAAATGGGACAGCCTTACGCGCACCGTCAGGCATAACAGCTGAAAATTGTGAGATAAGGGGCATTTATGCCCCTTTTTTGTCGCCAAATTCGGAGATTTTTCCCGTTAATTCCCTCTTAAATCCGTATCATTGATCCCATCAATACACCTGTGATGCATCGGCGTGCTGGCGCATGGTCAGCCCGCACTCACAACATCAACCCTTATGAGGCGTATTTGTGGTCAATGCTCGTTTTACTAAGTTACTTGTCTCGCTCGGGCTGCCATTGTTGCTGCTCCTACTCCCAACCGACTGGTTACCTATCGCCAATCTCACTTTGATTCAACACCGTTTATTGGCGATCTTCCTGATGGCGGCTTTGCTGTGGGTTCTTGAACCTGTGCCAGTATTTTCAACCTCGTTGCTGATCATTACCCTGCAATTGGTGATGATCTCCGATAAAGGCTTACACTGGTTTCGCGGCGAAACTGCGCATCATCCGCGGGGCGAATTGATCCCTTATACCGATATTCTCAGCGCCTTTTCTTCCCCCATCATTATTCTATTTATGGGCGGATTCTCGCTGGCTATTGCTGCTTCCAAATATGAGTTAGATATCAACCTTGCCCGCGTATTACTCAAACCCTTTGGCAAGCACCCCAAATTTATCATGCTGGGTTTGATGCTTATCACCGCAGTGTTCTCAATGTTCATGTCCAATACCGCCACCACGGTGATGATGCTGGCGCTACTGGCACCGATTTTGAGTGTACTCCCGAAAGGCGATCCTGCGATTAAAGCCTTGGTCTTGTGTATTCCGGTGGCCGCCAATACCGGTGGGATCGCAACGCCAATCGGAACGCCGCCCAACGCCATTGCACTACAATATCTCACCGGCGAATACAGCATCTCATTTCTGGGCTGGATGCAAATGGGCCTACCCTTTGTGGTGATCCAGTTGGCGTTTGCATGGTGGTTACTACAGCGCTTATTCCGCAGTCCACAAACCGAAATCACACTGGCACTGGAAGGCAAATTTCTGCGAGGCTGGCAAGCGTACACCGTCTATGCCACCTTTGCGCTGACCATTGCGCTGTGGCTAACCACCAGCCTACATGGCATGAATACCTATGTGGTCGCGGTGATCCCGCTCGCGTTGTTCACCCTGACAGGGATCATGGGCAAGGCCGAGTTAAAACTGATTAATTGGGATGTCCTTTGGCTCGTCGCCGGCGGGATTGCGATGGGCATTGCGCTAGACGAAACCGGCCTTGCTGCCGCATTAGCGCATGCCGTGGACTACAKCGTATTAACGGCCATGACAGTATTGGTCACCCTCTCCATTATTTGTTGGCTCATGGCAAACTTTATGTCAAATACCGCGACAGCTAACTTATTGATGCCTATCGCGGCGGCCATTGCCGCTTCCATGCCATCACTGGTGAATGTGGGTGGCATGCAAGGATTGCTCGTCGTAGTGGCTTTCTCCGCTTCATTAGGGATGATTCTGCCGGTTTCTACCCCGCCCAACTCTTTGGCGTATTCCACCGGCTTCATCGACAGCCGTGATTTGGTCAAAGTCGGTACGATTCTTGGGGTCAGTGGCTTAGGCTTGGTCTATGCAGCCGTCCTCGCGCTAACATAGGCGTAACACCTCAATATCAGCAAGGGTTGTTTGCTTTGCCCCCAAAACAAACAACCCTCTATTTTGTCAGTGTTAAAAATGTGATAACTAGAACAATGTGTATACTAGCGGCCATAAGCGTCGCTTTGCACAGGGAGTTTTTTTATAAATTTATTATCACCCCTGACTCAAGCTTTCTACAATTAAGCAAACACTCAATAAAAGAGTCGTAAACGTGGTAGTACGAGGGACGTTTCATGAAATTCACCATTAAGACCAAAATATTACTTGCTGTTGCTTTGGTCGTAGCCTTAGTTAGTGCGGTTCAAGCGTGGTTCTCCGTGACCCAGCTGAAAGACGAGACACAACAAAGTGTCACCGCTCAAATGCGCGACATCGCCTTATCCACCAGTAACTTTATTGAAGAGTGGCTGGATATTCGCAGTAAAATGCTACTGGCCAATGTGCCACTCATTGCCAGCCAACCCAATGTGGATCGCGAGCTGCTCTTGACCAAACGGCAGGGCAACTTCCTGACGGTCTACGCAGGTTTTTCTGACGGTTCAATTGCATTTGGAGATAAAACCGAAACTTGGCCGGCTAACTATGACCCTCGGACTCGCCCGTGGTATAAGCAAGCAAGCGCAGCGGACGGCTTAATCATCACGCCTCCCTATGTGGACGCCAATGGCGCAGGGATGGTCATCAGCTTTGCCAAAGCCTTTAACGACCGTTACCAAGGTGTAATAGCAGCCGATTTATCGGTCAATGCCATTGTTGAAGAAGTGCTCAACGTCAAAATGCCGAATAACGGTTTCGCGTTTCTGGTAGACAGCAACAATAACGTTGTAGCCTACCGTGATACTGCACTCAGTAATAAACCTCTCACCCAAGTCGATGATGAACTCACGCCTACTTTTATCCAACAGGCGCGCAGTAGCGATGCACTTCAGACCATCGATTTTGATGGTGATGGTCGCGAAAAGCTGGTCGCCATCACTCATGTCGAAGGAGCTAACTGGAGTTTAGGGGTGGTGCAAGACAGGGAGCTCGCCTTTGCATCCGTGTCTGAACAAATTATTTCGACCCTCATCACGTCTGTGATTCTGTTTATCATCATTGCCCTGATTGCCGGTGCGCTTATCCATCGCATGTTGGCGCCGCTAACCCAATTGACGCACGCGGTCAGCTCACTGTCGAAAGGGAGCGGTGACCTCACTCAACGCCTCGATATTGTGCGTCATGATGAGATTGGTGAACTGGCTGGCCACGTCAACGCGTTTCTAGAACAACTGCAATCCATGATTGGTCGTAGCGTCTCGCAAAGTGTGGCGCTTTCAGAGCGTGCTGAGCAATGTCGAGAACTGGCGCACCAATCAAGCGGCTTAGTCGGTCAGCAGCAAGGCGATGTGGATCAAATTGCCACCGCCATTCACGAAATGTCCACTACCGCCAATGAAGTCGCTAGCCATGCCGAGCTGACGGCACGCTCCGCACAAGATGCAGAAAGTGCCTGCCGTGACGGGCTCTCCGTGGTGGAAGATAACCGTAAGGCGATCACCCAGCTGGCTGAACACGTCGATCAAGCCACCAACGTGATTCGCGAACTAGACACCAACTCACAAAGCATCAACCAAATTATCTCCACCATTCAAGATATCGCCGAGCAAACCAACTTGTTGGCCTTGAACGCCGCGATTGAGGCCGCCCGTGCCGGTGAACAAGGGCGAGGCTTTGCGGTCGTCGCCGATGAAGTGCGAGTGCTGAGTCAGCGTACTCATGACTCCACCGAAGAGATCCGCAACATGATTGAAACGCTGCAAAGTACAACACAGCGTGCGGTAGATGGCATGACACAAAGTAACGAAATGGCGACCTCCAGTGTCGAACGGGCTGCGTCAGCCAGTGACAAACTGAACGAGATCACCCGTGCGATTGGGGATATTTCCGAAATGGCAGCACAAATTGCCAGTGCGGCAGAGGAACAGCGGGCCGTCACCGAAGATATTAACCGAAATACCCAAGCCGTGCGTGATTTGTCACTGGAGATCCATCAAAAAGCGACCGACACCGGTGAACAAGGAGAATATATGGCCAATGCCGCGCAAGAAATGCATGGCGACTTGTCCAAATTCAAAGTCTAATTCAAACGGCAGTCTACTTACGTAGGCTGCCTCCTCCATCCACTGGCAGTAAGATCACAAATCCCACATCTTTTCTACTCTTTTCACTGCGTACTGACACAAATTGCATAACTGATCGGATTTTACTGCAAACGACACGTTTACAATCAGTCTAACCTCTTAGATGTGGAAATGTGTCTATGCCCAAACCAACCATAAAACTGAAAATCATTGTGGCCATCGCCTTGATCGTGGCCTTGGTCAGTGCGGTGCTTGCCACCATTTCAGTCAGACAATTACAAAACGAGACCACCAGCAGCATCACTAAACAGATGCAAGACGTCGGCGATGCCACCGCACAGTTCATCGATAGCTGGCTAAGCACCCGTGCGGATATGTTGTTGGCCAATGAATCCTTGATTGCCAATCAACCCAATGTTGACCGTGAGTTGCTCGTCACCAAGCGCGCTGGGCACTTTTTGTCTGTCTATGCAGGGTTCAGTGATGGCCGTATTGCATATGGCGACAAAAGCGAGGATTGGCCTGCAGATTACGACCCTCGCACTCGCCCTTGGTATAAGAACGCCAATCAAAGCAGCGAGCTGATTATTACCGAGCCTTATCAAGACTTTGATGGCAGTCTGGTGGTCAGCTTAGCGAAATCCTTTAATGGCCGCTATCAAGGGGTTATTGCCGCTGACGTGACCGTCACCGACATTGTCGATCAGGTCCTAAACCTCAAGCTCAGCAATGGCTTTGCGTTTTTAGTCGATGGCAGCAACAGTATTGTGGCTTACCGTGATACCGAACTCAGTCGACAACCTCTCACCGAGCTCGATGCGGAACTGACGCCAGCATTTATAGACAGTGCCAGTCGTCAGGGCAAACTGGTGACCTTTGATTTAAAGGGTGAAGACAAGTTACTCGCAGCCATTGACGTGCCGAATACCGATTGGACCTTGGGGATTGTCGAAGATAAGAGCGAGGCCTATGCCTCCGTGTCAGAGCAAATCACCTTTGTGGTGGTCGCCTCCGTGATCCTCTTTATCGTGATCGCTTTTATTGCCGGCGCCTTAATCAAGCAATTACTGAAGCCATTAAGCGAATTAACTGGCGCAGTCCATACCCTCTCCGCGGGTGAAGGCGATCTGACCCAACGCATTAATATTGTTCGTCAGGACGAAATTGGTGAACTGGCCGAATATATGAACGCCTTTCTCGCCCAACTTCAGCAAATGGTCGGTAAAGCGGTCAATCAGAGCATGACGCTGTCTCAAAGCGCAGAAGAGTGTCGCACGCATGCCCTGCAATCAAGCCAATTGGTTGATAAGCAGCAAAATGATGT